>NZ_SELU01000058.1:0-37916 GCF_006861605.1 Pseudanabaena sp. UWO310
TGCAAATGTTGCAGCAACATTTCTCGGAATAGGTTAATCTCTTTCATGGGGGTTTTATTTGTGATGTGGTTATCTCTTATAAAACCCCTTCCTGCTTACTTTTGCAACTTTTTGTCCTGTACTAAGAAACTATGATTAAAACTCAAATTTTAGAAGCAATCAAACAAATGCCGAATAGCGATCGCTTCTATTGATTTATAATACCAACCAAAATTTGAGCTAATTCTTCGATATCTTCGGGAATTCGATACAGCGAAGCAATCTGTGTTATCTTTTTTGATTTCACATCTAAGTATCCAAACTGCCAAACATTACCAATCGTCACAGCTCCGTAAAGTTCATTCTGCCCTTCGGCTTCAGCGAGAGCAATTAATTCCACTGCTAGTTGGGTAAAACCTTTGGTAAGATCATCATTCTTAGCCTCTACAACCAATAAATTATGAGTAGAACGTACAAGATAATCCAGATAACCTTTTAGCCAATTATTTACGTTTAATGGATATTCAATTCTCAACTGACAATTGCAATGGACTGTAACCGCAAGTAATAAAGGAGCAACTAGCGTTTCACGTCGAGCAGTTTCGCTGGTAAGTCGGATACGGGGTAAGAAGGATTCGATGCGATCGCGTAATTCGGGAACCCAGTTTAGAGTCTCTTCTGTTTTTGGTAATGGAATGCGATCGCTAGCAAATGTATATCCAAATTCAGCCAGAATTTCGTCCGCACCGTAGGACATCTCGAAGTAGGAGCGAAAAGTATATGATTGATCAGCTTGGAGGATCGGTATTTTAGACATATATCTCTAGTTCTTTACTGATAAATCCTTAAGCCTATTATGCCATCACATCGCTTAAACTGATGATACAGACCATTGCATAAATTTAACAAAAAATAACGCTGTGCGATCGCGATCGCAGTTTGTGTTTAGAAGAGGCGAATTTTTACTTTAGCTTATTCAAAAAACTATGATTAAACCTCAAATCTTAGAAGCAATCAAACAAATGCCGAATAGCGATGTATCGGAGGTAATCGAATGACACAGAATATTGATAAAAAATTAACATCACTCGCTCGTTCAGACGTTATCTAAAATTTACACAAGGAATGGCTTTTGAGGAATTTGGTAAGAATAAAATGGTTGTGCAGTCTGTGCTATACAACTTCGTGATTATCGGTGAAGCATCCGTCAACATACCTGATGAAATTCAAACACTCGATCCCACAATTCCTTGGCGTAACATGAGCGATATGCGTAACCTAGCTATGAAGAGACTAATTGAGTTTAAAAATAAAGCTAGGAGTTAACTATGTCTAACAATTCTCATTGTAGGTTCTGCTTTTGATGACTTTCTAGAACAGGAAGGGATTTTAAACTCCACCTAAAATCCATGCCCCAGAATGAGCTAAAAACAATGCTGGGCGATCGCTCCTTAATTTGTGGTTATACCAAATCACAAAATGGCACAGCCATTTTGTGATTTTGAAAACCTTACTGGGTTTGGTTTTCAATTCTCAAAAGTGTAGCCACACTTTTGAGAATTGGTATTAGTGGAATGCACCACAGTTTGCTTGACAGTCTTGGAGGTTGCTGTATTACTTCTGAACTCATGTAGGATTGCTGTAGTCCTAAAAATAGTTAACGAGCGTGCAATCTTCTCCTCTTATTACCACCGAGTCCGAACATCTATCAATAACCGATCGCATTGAATCCTTTAAGGCAGGCTTTTTGGGAGCAATCGCCAGCATTTTCGCATTTTTTGCGATCGCCATTCTCCACCATTTGCTTGTGCAAACCTTGCAACCAGTCTTGACCAACTCCCCAACACAACTAATTGACAGCTTTGCGTTGGCTCGTCCCTTATTATTAGCAATCAAGTTAAGTATGATGGGCTTTGCAGGTTTTTTATTTGCAGTCACCTATCGCTACATTGTGCGGCACGATCGCAACTCCCATCTCAAGTCAGGAGCAATTTTAGCCTTTGCCTGCATTCGGAGTTTTGCCACCATTGAGCGCGAATTGTCATGGCTGATGCCATTACCCCTGATGCAAATTACTTTAGCGATCGCGATTTTATTATTAGAAAATATTGCATGGTTCGCGATCGTGCAAAATATTCTCGAAACCGCCATTCAGCACAAATGGATCGCTGCTTTTGGGTCTAAATAGCTAAGAAGTAAACTTAAAACCCACAAGAGCACACCACCCGCTAAGTTTTTTGGTTTGCAACTACGCTGACTTACTTGTCTACACAAATCCCCTCGCCTTTATCTATCTATCTATTTATATTTATTATTTATATTTATGCAAATTGCCCAAATCCCAGTCTGGCAATGGCTCTCCGAACCATTAGCACTAGAATTCATGAGAAATGCCTTAATTGCAGGTGGTTTAGCAGGAATTATCTGTCCAGCGATCGGTTGCTTTTTGATCGTGCAGCGCATGGCCTTACTGGGGGATGTGATGACCCATACGGTCATGCCAGGGATGGCGATCGCCTTTTTCTGGCGGATTGATGTGGCGATCGGCGCATTTATGTCGGGCATCAGTAGTGCATTTTTAATCGCTTGGTTGCGATCACAAACTCGCGTCAAGGTCGATGCGGCTATGGCGCTAACTTCTTCGAGCTTTTTCGCGATCGGTATTTTATTAATTTCTCTACTAAAAATTAAAATCGATCTACATGGATTTCTCTTTGGCGATATTCTTAGCGTTTCCCAAACAGATACGATCAGGGCAGGGGTGATTGCTGCGATCGTCCTAACCGCGATCGCCATGTTTTATAAACAATTGCTGTTTTACACTTTCGATCGCACTGGGGCACAAGCTCTAGGACTCCCTGTAAATCTCATTTATTTAGGACTGATGGCAGGAGTAACCCTAACGATCATTGCCAGTATGCAAACGATGGGTGTCGTGTTGGTGGTATCGCTCCTAGTTGGTCCCGCAATTACCGCCTATTTATTAGTCAAAGAACTGCATCAAATGATTTATGTGGGCGCGGGCTTAGGGGTTACTGCCAGTGCGATCGGATTGTATGCCAGTTATTACTTAAATTTACCTTCAGGACCAGCGATCGTCTTAGCGGTATTGATGTTATTTTTATTAGCTTTAGTTTTTAGCCCCACTCAAGGCTTACTGACTGGCTCCAAATAAAAAAGCGGCGCTTTGCGCCGCTTTTTTACTGCGATGGCACGTAGGTTTATGCTTCGGATGATTCTTCGGGAGCGGTTTCTTCGCTACTGGAGGCTTCTGCGGCGACTTCTTCTACGACTGGTTTGGGTTTGGTGGGCTTTGGTCCCCTAACCAAAGCGAGATTTACGGGAGCTTTGGGCTCTTCATCTCTGGAGCCTCGCTTATCTCTCTTGTCTCGACCGCCACTACGGGTAGAACGCTTTTTGTCGGAGTCATCAGACTGTCTAGCGCTAGGTGTAGTTTCTTCGGTTTCGGGTTTTAGCTGACGGTCTGCTTTCTTGATAGGACGTTCTACCATTGTTAATTCCTGATTACTCTGTATATAAGTATCCTAGCCTGTTTGGGGATAATTTCGCGATCGAAAATAGCGCGATCGAAAATAGCGCGACGCTTATTTACTTCTTGAAGACTACTCCCAGCTTGCCAAAAGATACAGATGTAAGAAGTGAATGATTATCTTGGGGGCTATTGATTTGGGTAAAGGTTTAAAGAGCGATCGCTTTCCAACTATGCAGATATTTCTCACTCCTAACGTTATCGATAGACTTCCATATTCCGTAGTTAGGAATACAAAATCCCGCTTTGGCTAGCACTTAATCTCAGTGCATTCTAAGCAAAGATTAAGAAATTAGCCAATGGCAAATCATTATCCCGTTGTAATTGTTGGCGGCGGTCAAGCAGGTCTATCCATGAGCTATTGCTTAAAGGAAAAAGGCGTAGACCATATTATTTTTGAGAAAAACCAAATCGCAAATGCATGGCGATCGCAGCGTTGGGATTCCTTTTGCTTGGTAACTCCTAATTGGCAATGTCAGCTTCCCGGCTATGCTTATCAGGGCAACGACCCCGAAGGCTTTATCAAAAGAGATGAGATTGTACAATACATTGAAAGCTACGCAAGTTCCTTTAATCCACCCATTAAGGAAGGTGTGGAAGTCCTGAATTTGCGCCGCAGCGATCGCGGTATCTTTACGGTAACTACTAGTAGCGGTGAATATACCGCCGATCAAGTCGTAGTTGCGATCGGAGCCTATCACCAACCCAAGATTCCCAAGATCGCCGAACGCTTACCCGATGGCATTTTGCAGGTACATTCCTCAAAATACAAAAATCCTGAATCCCTTCCCGATGGCGCAGTATTAGTAATTGGCACTGGGCAATCAGGCTGTCAAATTGCCGAAGACTTGCACCTTGCAGAACGCAAAGTCCATCTATCCGTCGGCAGTGCGCCGCGATCGCCACGTCGTTATCGAGGCAAAGATGCGGTGGAATGGCTAGATATGATGGGCTACTACGAATTGTCCATTGATCGGCATCCCCAAAAAGAGAAAGTACGCAACAAAGCTAACCATTACCTTACAGGTCGCGATGGCGGACGCGAGATCGATCTACGCCGCTTCGCCCTTGAGGGAATGGAACTGCATGGTCGCTTAAAAAGTATCTCTAGTAATAAATTAGAGTTCCTTAACGACCTCAAACAAAATCTTGATGGCGCGGATGCAGTCTATGAAAGCATCAAGAAAACCATTGATAATTTCATCGAAACCAATCAGATTGCTGCTCCCACCGAACCACCCTATTACCCCGTTTGGCAACCTGCTGGTGATGCCGATCCAATGCTCGATCTCGATATAGCAAATATTACAACCGTAATTTGGTGTACTGGCTTCCAATCAGATTTCAGTTGGCTCGAAATTCCCGTATTTGATGGCAAGGGCTACCCTGCCCACGATCGCGGCGTGACTGAAGTAAGAGGGCTCTACTTTTTAGGTTTACCTTGGCTCTATACATGGGGCTCGGGAAGATTTTCAGGAATTGCTAGAGATGCGGCTTATCTCGCGGACTACATTATGGCAAGGAGCAAAGTCGCCCATACGAGCGATTGGACAGTGGTGAATGAATTTTTGCTCGGTTCATGACTCAAACCCAAAAGATCAGCGCTGGCGCTGATCTTTTGGGTTTGAGCTAAGTAGCTGAGCATAATTAAAACCCAACAACCTGTGGCGCACGCTGCGCGTGCGCCACAGGTTGTTGGGTTTTATATTTATAGCTATAGTCAGTAATCTTAGGACAAAAATCAAACCCAATAGAGAGTTGTGGCGCGAAGCGCCGCAACTCTCTATTGGGTTTGATGTCTTTATTTAAGTGAATATAGCTATACCTATCGATTTCGATAGGTATAGCTATGCATTTTGAGCAATCCCTGAAAAAAACGATCGCCTTCCTAGTGATAAAGATAGAGTTCTCTTTTCCGTAACTAGATATACAAAATAGAACCGTAGCTAACAACTAATCTGACTGCAAGTTCATACCTAGCTATAGGCTTTTAGCTTTTAGCCTCTCCTCCATTCAACCTTAAGGAAAAAACAATGCCTGAAGTAACTACTCCCGCTCATCAGACTGGCGACTTCTTTGTGAACTATGAAGAGAAGGTATTCGAGGATGTCAAAGCCGAGCCAGGGGAGAAAGCCCTTGTCACTTTTCACACCGTTGCCTTTGAAGGTTCGATCGGGTTTGTGAATCTCTTGCAAGCAACCCGCTTACTTCGCAAAGGTTTTGAAACTTCGATCTTACTCTATGGTCCTGGGGTAACATTGGGCGTACAACGCGGCTTCCCCAAATTAGGCGATGCCGCTTTTCCCGGACATCAGAATTTTAACGACCAAATCTCTAAGTTTATGTCCGAGGGTGGCAAGGTCTATGCTTGCCGCTTTGCCCTGCAAGCTCTCTACGGACATGGCGAACCTTCACTCATTCCCGGAATTCGTCCCATTAGTCCCTTAGATGTATTGGATATTATTCTTTTGCATCGTAAGGATAACGCTTTCATTCTTGACACTTGGACTCTTTAGGAACCTCATCAATCGTGGATTACTCGCGCAAAGTTAGAGCCGCCGCCGTTCAAATCAGCCCTGTTTTATTTAGTCGCGATGGTACGACGGAGAAAGTTTTACTAGCGATCGCGAATGCTGCCAAAGAGGGCGCTCAGATCGTCGTCTTCCCTGAAACCTTCATTCCCTACTATCCCTATTTTTCCTTTGTGCAGCCCCCTGTAATGATGGGAAAAGAGCATCTACGCCTCTACGAAGAAGCCGTTGTCGTTCCTAGTCCAGTTACAGAAGCAGTTAGTCAAGCGGCGCGATCGCATAGTATCGTCGTGGTGTTGGGCATAAACGAGCGCGACGGTGGTTCTCTTTATAATGCGCAACTTATCTTCGATGCCGATGGCACGCTATTACTCAAACGACGCAAAATCACCCCAACCTATCACGAGCGCATGGTTTGGGGACAGGGCGATGGGGCTGGTTTGAAGGTGGTCGATTCATCTGTCGGTAAAGTTGGTGCTCTTGCCTGTTGGGAGCATTACAATCCCCTCGCGCGATTTGCCCTGATGGCGCAGCAAGAGCAAATCCACTGCGCTCAATTTCCTGGTTCTTTAGTTGGTCAGATTTTTGCCGACCAGATTGAAGTCACCATCCGCCACCATGCTCTTGAGTCAGGCTGTTTTGTGATTAATGCCACAGGCTGGCTCTCGACCGAGCAAGTTACGCAAATCACCAGCGATGAGAAACTCCAAAAAGCCTTAAGTGGTGGTTGCAACACGGCGATTATCAGTCCCGAAGGCAATCATCTCTGTCCGCCAATTACCGAAGGCGAAGGCATGGCGATCGCAGATTTAGATTTTTCACTAATTACCAAACGCAAGCGCATGATGGATGCGATCGGACATTACGCGCGTCCCGACCTACTGCAAGCCCATCTGAATGCTGAACCCTTTGCAGGATTCCAGATCAAAGGATTCGAGCGTGGATTCAATGGAGTAAATGGACTCCCAGATTACGAGAATTTCCCCAGTCAGGAGCGCGGGGCGTAGCGGTTTGAATTTTGCCGAAGGCAAAATTCAAACTCCAAGATTAAAACTGAAGCTAAAAATGGCTACGGCATTTTAGCTTTGAAAACCCTTACTAGGTTTGGTTTTTAATTCACGAAAGTGTAACAACACTTTCGTGAATTGGGATAAAACCATATTTTTATTAAAAATCCGATCGCCAGTTTTGATGGGACAAGCCTTTATGAACAAGCAACAACTAATTACAGAATTGCAGACTAAGGGTTTGCAGCTAGCAGATCGTTCCAATGATCGCTCCAATGATCGCCAGATGGGAGCTAGTGGTCGCAAAGGCGGAGCGGGTCCTTCCGATCATAAGGCGATCGCTATTGATGGGACGACCGTTATGGTTCCTGTCTTTAATAGTTCGGCAGCGAGTTCCCCCTATAGGATAGAGATCGATGGCGAAACTCAGGAAATGTTCTTAGAATCGGGCAAAGAAGCGATCGCCACCATTGCCTTCCCCAAAGCGCCCAAGTTCTATGAATTAACCACCAGCGAGGGCATTCCCTATTGGAAAATCGCACTCCTGCACAGCCATGATGTCCTCGCCACAACGGTTCTGCAAACCTGTATGCGTTATAACCATACCGATACCGCCTGTCAGTTTTGTGCGATCGGGCAATCCCTAGAAGCAGGACGTACCATCGCGCGTAAAACACCCGCGCAACTCGCTGAAGTTGCCGAAGCTGCGGTGCGACTGGATGGAGTCAAAAATATGGTGATGACGACAGGTACACCCAATACAAGCGATCGCGGGGCGGCCTATTTAACGGAATGTGCCAAGGCTATCAAAGCGCAAGTAGATATTCCCATTCAAGCACAGTGCGAACCTCCCGATGATTTCATCTGGTTCGATCGCATGAAAGCCGCAGGCATTGACACCTTGGGAATGCACCTTGAAGCCGCCGATCCTCAAGTTCGCCGCAAAATCATGGCAGGGAAAGCAAGCGTTCCCCTCAACTATTATTTTGATGCCTTTGCCTCGGCTGTCAAGGTATTTGGGTGGGGACAGGTCAGCACCTATCTCTTAGCGGGACTAGGCGATAGTCTCGAAACTCTAGTCGAAACCTGCGATCGCCTGATTAGTATAGGAGTTTATCCCTTTGTCGTTCCCTTTGTTCCCATTAGCGGTACGCCATTAGCCAACCATCCCGCACCAAGCACGGAGTTTATGTTTGCCCTATACGAAAGGGTGGGCGCTTTGCTAAAGCGATCGCAGATGTCTTCAGCAGATATCAAGGCGGGTTGCGCCAAGTGTGGAGCCTGTTCTGCTCTTTCTCTCTTTGAATGAATGTAATTAAACACCAAAATCAGAGAGCATCCCGCCCGCGAGGCGGGCGGTATGCTCTTCTAGGTTTTAGATTTACCTATGCTTACTCCCTTCCCACCTTAGGAATAATTACCATGACTTCTGCTTATGTTTTCAAGCTCGCCTCTACAGCTCAAGAAATAGAGGCCTACTTCAAACTTCGCCAAGCAATCTTTGTCGAAGAGCAGTATGTATTTGAAGAGAACGATATCGATGATATTGATCAAATCGCCTATCCGATCGTGGCGATAAATACCGATGACAATCAAGTTGTGGGGGTTGTCCGAATTTATGAAACCGAAAAAGGAATCTGGTACGGTGGCAGGCTGGGTACTCATAAAGACTACCGACGTGGTTGGCAAATTGGCAAAGGATTGATTTATAAAGCAGTGACAACGGCGAATACATGGGGATGCGATCGCTTCCTTGCCACAGTGCAGATCCAAAACGTACGTTTCTTTCAGCGTCTACATTGGGAATCCCTAGAGGAAATGACGATCTGCGATCGCCCCCACCACTTTATGGAAGCCGATCTGAATTTCTATCCCGCAGGGAATGAAATCCGTCCTTTCCCCTACCGTGAGGCATCCTAGATGCTATCCGATCTCGTCACCCATCTAAGGCAATCCATGGGGATATTGCATAAGCAGGATATCCAGATTGCGGCTCAGGGTTTGGGCGAATCATGGAACAGCAAGGGCATTCTTTTAGGTGATGATTGTGCCGCTATCCCCAATCGTGATAGTTACTTACTCCTTGCCGCTGAGGGAATGTTACCGCAATTAATCGAGACCGACCCTTGGTTTGCGGGTTGGTGTTCGGTGATGGTCAATGTTAGCGATATTTACTCCATGGGCGGCGAGCCGATCGCGATCGTCGATACGATCTGGAGTCAATCCCCTGATTCGATTTCGGAATTACTCGCAGGTATGAAAGCCGCTGCTACTGCTTACCAAGTTCCCATTGTCGGCGGACATACCAATTGCCGTAGCGCTTACAATGCGCTGTCCGTAGCCATTCTCGGACGCGCCCAAAAGTTACTCACCAGCTTTAATGCGAGACCACAGGATCGGCTATTAGTCGCGATCGATCTGCGGGGACAATTCCATCCCGATTATCCATTTTGGAATGCAGCCACTCAAGCCGAGCCGCAACAACTCCGCGAGAATTTAGCGATTTTGCCATCTTTAGCCAACTCAGGACTATGCGATGCGGCGAAAGATATCAGCATGGGCGGTATTATCGGTACGTTATTGATGCTGATGGAAACTTCTAATTGTGGGGCGATCCTCGATTTGGAAAGTATTCCCCGTCCCGATGGTATTCCCTTAGAACGATGGCTGATCTCCTTCCCCAGCTATGGATTTTTATTAAGTGTTCGTCCCGAAAAAGTAGAAAAAGTGCAAGCTCTTTTTCATACTCAAGACTTAATCTGTGGGGTGGTTGGTGAAGTGCAAGCTAGTCCACAGGTAATTTTACAATCGCGATCGGCTTCAGTTTTATTCTGGGATTTCGATCGCGATACTTTAACAGGATTTTCAAAACCCCAAAGATGAATAGCGTCGCTATTCATCTTTGGGGTTTTATGTCCTGAGCAGCCATACTTACCGACTAGTCGACTAGTCGAAAAATAGTAAACTAAGTAGCTAAGCATAAGTAAACTTAAAACCCAGAAGAGCATACCGCCCACTTCGCGGGCGGTATGCTCTCTGGTTTTGGTTTTTAATTATGCCTAGCTACTTAGAATCACCAGCTAGCAAGGGAATTTTATGACCGATTTTCCAGATTTAAGTCATCCGTTAGAAGAGATACCAGCCATTGCTACGCCCAACGATTCTGAGCAAAAAAGTTGGACTGAGGTAGTTAACGACTATGCTGGCAAAGATTTAGACGAAAGAAAGCATTGGTATGGCTCCGTGGCAGAAGCCTATAATCGGGTGAGACCTCGCTATCCCCAAGAAATTATCGACCGAGCCATTAAACTCGCTCAACTGCAACCCCCAGCCAAAATTCTCGAATTAGGTTGCGGTCCCGCGATCGCCACGGTAAACTTGGCGCGTTTGGGCTTTTCCCTAGTAAGTCTGGAACCAAATTATGAAGCTGCGGAATTAGCAAAGCAGAACTGTGCCCAATATCCCCATGTCGAAATTCAAAATTTAGCTTTTGAGGAATGGGAACTGGGCTCTGAGCGCTTTGAGGCTGTCCTTGCCGCCACCTCTTGGCATTGGATCGATCCTGCGATCGCCTATGCTAAGTCAGCATCAGCTCTAAAATCTCAAGGTTCTCTCATTTTATTATGGAATACCCCGCCACAAATAGATGAGACAACCTATCAGTTAGTTGAGGATATTTATCAAGCCCTAGTCCCTTCCATTCCCTTTTACGCCAGACATGAGGGCAGGCAAACCCATCAAGCCGATTTCTTAAAATTCAGTCAAACTATTCTCGATTCAGGCTACTTTTACAACCTGAGCTATGACTGCTCTAGGTATCACGTTGTTTATAGTCTTGATGACTATCTATTACTGCTGAGTACGCTTTCCCCCTATATAGCGCTTGCGCCCGACAGCAGAATTCAGCTCTTTGACAAACTCCGCGCAGTTCTCCATCACCATCGAGGCGATCGCCTTAAACTATCTTTTCTTTCGGCTTTCCATGTTGCCCACAAAATATAATCTATGTCATCGACATCGACAATATCAAAATTACACATTGCGCTCCTGACTTATTCCACTAAACCTAGAGGAAGCGTCATCCATACCCTCGAACTCGCGGAAGCCTTGCAAAAATTAGGGCATCGAGTCTGTATCTATGCTTTAGATAAGGATGAACTAGGATTTGAGCGCCATTTATCCTGTGAATTTCAACCCATTCCCGCCCAGTCTGCCCCCAAGGAGATTGATCGCCTAATTCAACAGCGCATTCAGGAATTCGTGGCGTATCTGGGGAGCTCACCCCTTGATTATGATGTCTACCACGCGCAAGACTGTATCAGTGCTAATGCTTTAGCGATTTTGCGATCGCAAGGACATATCCCCCACTTTGTTCGCACTATTCACCATATCGAGGATTACCATAGTCCCTATTTACGGGCTTGTCAGGATCGATCAATTCGGGATGCAGAGCTATGCCTATGCGTGAGCGCGGGTTGGCAAAAGCAAATTTACGAGCATTATCACATCCATGCCCCACAGGTACTGAATGGGGTGAATTTACAAAGATTTTCGCGCGATCGCAATGGCATGGAATCGCTCATTCGCCAAAAATTTGGGTTAACAGGTGCGCCAGTTTATTTAACCGTTGGGGGCATTGAGCCGCGCAAAAATTCGATCAAGCTCATCCAAGCCTTTGCGCGGGTTTTAGAAGATTTTCCTAACGCCCAGTTAGTCATTGCTGGCGGAGCCACCCTCTTCGACTATCAAGCCTATCGCGATGAATTTCTGGCGATCGCGAAAAACTTAAATCTGGGCAAATCCTTAGTAATTACAGGCGTAATCACCGATCTCGAATTGCCCGCTCTTTATCGCTGTGCCGATGCCTTTGTATTTCCGTCGGCAAAGGAGGGATGGGGCTTGGTGGTGATGGAGGCGATCGCTTCAGGATTGCCCGTCATTACCTCCAACTGTCCGCCCTTTACGGAGTTTTTATCGGAGCAACAGGCTCTATTGGTCGATCCCGACGATGTCGAAGCGATCTCCCAAGGAATGCGAGCGATTACCAACTCTCAGCTTAGTCAAGCCTTAGTAATAGCCAGTCAAGAAATCTTGACAAAATACACTTGGGAAAATTCGGCTGAAATGCATATCGCCCACTATAAACAGCAATTTGCGATCGCATAAATGCAGGAAATGTATGCAATTTACGGTAAAAATGGCAAAATTAGAGCAGATAGTACCGCTTTGTACCCATACTATGGCAATGCTTGAGATAGTTAGAATAAACTAAAACCCCAAAGATGAGTGGCGGCGAGAAGCGCCGCCACTCATCTTTGGGGTTTTATGTCCCAATCAAAACCTTCATTCCTATTGCTTTTAAAATAATTTACTGAGGAAATCCTATGCCTGAAATCCATTTTCAAATTGCTTGGCCAGATGATTCTCAAGATTCCTGTTACTCGCCATCTTTAATCGTTAAAGAATATTTTGTCCCCAACACCGAGTACGACCTAGTTGATTTTGTCGAACGATCGCGAACTGCTCTTAATATTGCCAGCGATCGCGTCAAGGCAAAGTATGGTTTTCCCTGTGGATTGGCTTTGGGGCAATTGCAGGAAATCGAGGCAAAGGCAGCCAAGTACGCCCAGTTAAACGATCCCAAAGTAAAATTTATTAAATTTAATAATTGACTTGCATTCTACGTACAATCTGATAAGATATAATTCCTAATAAATTTGGAGAGATGGCTGAGTGGACGAAAGCGGCAGATTGCTAATCTGTTGTACGGCAGGTAACTCCGTACCGAGGGTTCGAATCCCTCTCTCTCCGTTCACAAGCCTGTCATAGAGCGATATGGTTAATAACCCATCCAAGGATGTTATAGGCGAAGCGCCAGAAGTCGATCCTAGTAAGTTCAATGCGTCGGAAGTCGCAGCGATCGCGGATCGTCTTGAGCGGGACGATTATACCAATGCTTTTGAAAGCTTGAACGACTGGCATATTCTGCGATCGCTAGCTTTTAAGGGTTCCGAATTAGCTGAACCCTATCGACATTTACTCGATCTAGAAGCATTTGATGAATGCTAGAAGGATCAATACCAAGAAAAGAGCGTCTCATTGAGACGCTCTTTTCTTATGGTTGAGGGCTAGGGCTAGGCTTGGCGGGAAGGGCGTTAGTAAACTTCTCGGTAGCATTTTTACTTTCGTAAATACAATCAACAACGGGAGTCTTTTCGAGATCGCCCGTAAAGCCAAAGGTATTCATCCGATCCTTGCATTGACGGATATCGGCTTCCTTGATGACATTCTTTTGGAGCAGCAAATTCCAGTTGTTTGGCAAGACAACGCAGCCAGGAACAGGCTCGGCTTGACTGATGAATACGTTAAAGGGGTTAAGGGTCACGTATACCCGACTACTCATCACCATTGCTGATGCTCCGTAGTTATTGCAAAAATCGCGGCTGGGGGCGAGGTTATCTAGGCGAATTGCGTCAACGGTACGTGGTGTGGGGTTAAGGGTGGAGAGGGCAATACCCACACCAATACCCACAGCAAAAATTGCACCTGCGATCGCAAGTTTAGTAGTTGTGCCGTTAGATCTTGGTTCGGTAGGAGGTGTGTTCAGAGTTGTGGAGTATCTACTACGTCGTGCCATAGATGTGAGTTAGGGTTATTTCCTAGATTAACCGAAAGTGCTGAACTTTTGAGAGCTTTACCGAGTAAACCTCTCAAAAGTTATACGAATTCACAAAAGTGTCGCCAAACTTTTTATCCCAATTCACTGAAGTGAGCCAACACTTCAGTGAATTAAAAAACAAACCCAGTAAGGTTTTGAGATTCACAAAATGGCGTTGCCATTTTGTGAATTGGTATAAACTCGTCAAGAATTGATTGGCGGCGCGAAGCGCCGCCAATCAATTCTTGAGGTATAGACATACAAAAACAAGAATTAGACGTTGCGGCGCGAAGCGCCGCAACGTCTAATTCTTGGTGACAGCTATAGCAGGGCAATTCCTGCGCGATCGAGGATCTCAGGAATTAGGTGTTCGGCTTTAATAGCCATAATATGCACGCCTTGACAGATTTGCCGCGCCGTTTGAATTTGCTCCGCCGCGATCGCCATGCCTTCCTGTAGTGGCGACTTAGCCTTAGCTAAGCGATCGATAATGCGATCGGGTATTTGTACTCCAGGCACAAATTTATTTAGGAAAATCGCATTTTTAGCAGATTTAATTAAAAATATTCCCGCCAGAATTGGTTTATCCGATTGATTGGCGATCTGATTGACAAATTTATCGAGGCGTTCAAAATCGGTAATTAATTGACTTTGAAAAAATTGTGCTCCAGCATTAATCTTGCGTTCAAAGCGTTTTTGCAAACCCGACCAGCTAGGCGATTGAGGATCGACGGCTGCTCCAGCTAAGAAATCTGTACCTTGATTGGGCAATGCTTTGCCATTGGCATCCAATCCTTGATTTAGCTTCTGAATTAATTGCAATAGGCGTACCGACTCATAATCAAATACCGATCGCGCATCGGGATAGTCTCCTGCTTTTACTGGATCGCCCGTAAGCGCCAAAATATTGGTAATCCCTAAAGCAGCCGCCCCAAATAGATCGCCCTGTAGGGCAATGCGATTGCGATCGCGGCAAGCTAACTGACAAATGGTTTCTATGCCGAGTTGTTGTTGAATTAAGACTGAGGCAGCCACTGGGCTCATGCTCATCACCGCCCGACTGGAATCAGTAATGTTCACGGCATGGACGCGCCCCTTGAGCGATCGCGTCTGGGCAAGCATATGGGTGGGGTCGCTGCCCTTGGGCGGCGACACCTCGGCTGTGATTAAAAATTCTTTATTGGCGATCGCCTTGCGGAATTTGTTAAAAGTTGGCTCTGGTTTCTCAAATACTGACTGGGGCGACTCGATCATGCGAAACAAAATTATTAAAATTTTTTAAGATTGCCTGATTTTAAACCATTGCGATCAATTAACTCCCCAACTCCTGCGATCGATAACTCAATTTTTCCTAAGTTAAGCTCTTGCCTCATTGCTTAGGCTAGGAGATGAGGAGAAACCTTCGTAACCTCTGGTTTGCACTTGATAGGTTCTTATCTAGTCTCTGCTTGGCTATGCGATCGCCTTATAAATTCCTAACGTGATTAGCGATCGCTAAGTTTTTGCAATAATGCGCCGAACTTCTGCAACTTCAATTCCATCCCAAATTTCAGAGTTGAGTGAGTTCTAACGTTCATAGCATCATCCCATCCACGCTGAAAGCATTCTACCGCAGAGTCTAGCTTTTGTTCTTGGCTTGCAGTGATTTCTTGATTTGCAGCAATTATCAATCAAACGAACCACAAAGAAATTTTTGAAAGCGTTGCAAAGCAACGCTTTCAAAAATTTCTTTGGTTTGGGTTTGAGCGCAATGCGCTGTAACAAGTCTCTCAGTTTTTTTCTCTTGCAGTTCTAAAGATCGCATCATTTGGATAAGGGGTTCAAAAGGGAGAGATAAATTTACGGTTACTTGGGTTGTCTGCATAGTAGTCCTAATCTATGAGTTGCAATGCGATCGCCTAATAAATCAAAATACCACTCTGTTTAAAGTTTGGCTTTGGCTGCGTCATAGTCATCATAAATGAGCGATCGCTAAGGAACACAATTCACGCCCAAACCACGCATTTGCCGAATATGATCATCTAGCGCTACTACAGTAGGTATATTTAAACGCTGAGACATCACCAACAGCGAGCAATCCGTGTAACTCCAAGCCTTGTCATCGTATCGACAAAATGCTTCCCATGTGGCGATATCATCCGCTTCTGATAAAGCGACATAACGATGTTCTTGACGTAATAGCCGCCCAACAGCAATAGAATCTCGAATTGAAATCTTGACTCGGAGCCAAGTTACCGTCTCATCAAAAACTGTTGAGAGAATCACCCATTTTGAATCAGGATTGGATAAGAAATAGTTTTTTACGGCTAGGTGATGCTTCTCGGAGCCAACAAAAAAAGCAATCAGCGCTGATGTGTCAACTAGAACTTCTGTCATTACAGATTGCCATAAAGAACGTCATCAATATTTTCAGCATAGTTAGTAACTACATCTAGATCGCTATGAATCGGTACATCCAAATTTTTCTTCACTTGCAATCCGCCGCACAATTGCCAAGTTTGGGTATGAACTAAAGGAACTTCTTGATGTATATATTTTTGAATTGCTTGCATGACAAATTCCTGCACAGAAAATCCTGTTCGATTTGCCTGTAGCGCAATCTCATCGGATACTTCAATAGTAACTTGCATTGATTTTGAACGTTAACTATAGATTGAAAAGCTTATATGCTCTGATTTTAGCTCAAAAAAAGCGATGCGATCGCCTAATAAATTGCCAATGTGATTAGCGATCGCTAAGTTTTTGCAATAATGCGCTGAACTTCTGCAACTTCAATTCCATCCCAAAGTTCAGAGATTGGATGAGTTCTGCCGTTCATAGCATCATCCCATCCACGCTGAAAGCATTCTACCGCATTGTCTAGCTTTTGTTCTTGGATTGCGATGATTTCTTGATTTAACAAGTCTCTCAGTTGTATTTTCTCTTGCATTTCTAGCGATCGCACTATTTTTTTCGCTCTATACTCTGACGTAGTTCCGCGATACGGCGACGGTTATCCGCAGCAGGATCGTATTTACCAGAGTCGATAAGCTTAGCCATCATCGGGTTTTGCCTCAAACAATACAGAGTTCGTTTGTTTATAGTTGGTTCATAAAGCTTTTGAAGCTTTTCGGCTATCGCTAGAGCGTTCTCGTAGTCACCAAGTTCAATGTATAGCTCAATGAGCCGATCATAGTTACCACCATCATGAGGATCTGCTGAGATTCCCTCTTCTGCTAATAAGATTCGTTTCTCTTCTGGAGAACCTGTGCGATTTAGTGCAATCGTATAGTTGTTGACTGCAAACGAATTGCCTGGCAATAGACGATAACCCAATTCTGAATGGCGTAACATTTTTTGCGGCTCATATGCTGCATGGGGAGCGCACATATGAGCTTTTCCATGACCCAGCGACAACTCAATTGCTTTGCGACAATACTGTAAAGCATCTGGCTGAGGCTTCTTCGACAACCAAGTTGCACAGAAGATTATGAAGCAAAGTTGGGCATTATATGGATCTCGATCTAGTCCCAAGAGGAATTTTTGCTTGGCTTCTGGGATCTCCTCATCAATTTCCCACATAGCCACGATAAAATCTGGATCAATATCCAATAATTTTTGAGCTGCTTGGGCGCGTTCGATCATCTGTTCGCGATTGAAGTCGAGGCGGATTTTTCCAAGTTGAACCAGTGAATTTGCATCGCGCGGCTGGGCAACATTCCATCTGTTAACTATGAGATCATCTGACTTACTCCCAATGAGATGCGTAATAGCGTGCGAGCATTCGAGAAGAAACATCTTAAAATCTTCATTGTGAACTCTTGTAGTGATAACCGACCGATCTGGATGATGGAACTCAACTTGTAGCGAATAGCCGTCCGAATTAAAATTGGCAATACCAGTGACGTGGGATGATCTCAAGCGGGATCTAACCATATCGTTTACCGCCTCATAGGGTAAATCTGGAGTATCCTCAGGACCATGAATGCTGATATCACTCAACAACATTAGATTCCGAATCATGAGCCAAGAAAGTCCGATTCCAAAACATATTTGCTCAGCTTCGCCGTTTTGACTGGCGAATGGCAAAATATAGACATTGTCAAATGACTTAATTCGTTGGTAATCTTGGTCAGTTAGAAACTGCTCAAGTTTGCGCGGATCGAGATCTGGATACATAGTCGCAATGCCATTCGGCTCACTGCGAAAAAAATAGCCTAGGAGTCGATTAAAAACCATAATGGAATTCTTTGTAAAGCTTCTATAAAGCCTAGCTTAAAGTCAGATTATCGTAATCTTACACCTTTTATCGCCCCTTGATTTCTCGTTAATGCGATCGCCTAATAAATTGCCAATGTGATTAGCGATCGCTAAGTTTTTTCAATAATGCGTCGAACTTCAGCAACTTTACGGTTACTTGGTTTGATTGCACAGTGGTAAGGCTTGATCGCCCAATAAATCAAAATATCACCTCGTTTAAAGTTTGTCTTTGGCTGTGTCATAGTCATCATAAATATTCATTCAAGGGCTATTCCAAACTTTTGAGTTTATTGTCTGTCGCACAGGCTTTTGAAGTGGATATTCTTGATCATGGACACTAAACATATTTGGATTTTTTAAGATGCCAAGCTTTTCGCAGATTTCTATTGCTCTAGCTGCATCTTCTTCTGTCCAATCTGTTGCATCAAAATACATTGCATCTTCAGATCGCCCTTCATTATCGAACCCTGGTTCAGTAGCTATTCCGACAATATGTTGAGCATCAGTGAACTTAAGTTTCACACCAGAGCAGCAAGCCTCTAATACATTTCTACGAATTTCTCGATATTGCTCGTAAGTCATCCAATCAAATTGTGGAAGTGTTAGAAAAACATAATATGGTTCCTGTGAAGTTGTAGGAGAAGAGTAGCGCGTTGTACGCATATTTTTTGGCGCTGAAGCAATTAATCCAGAAAGTGCTGATGCAAGGTTTCTTCTTGCAAGGCGTGATTCTCTTGCCAAAAAACGAAGAAGTGGTTCTATTTCTTTGACGCTTGGATGCGTTGTGAAGAACTGTGTGTCTTCAATCACATGGTTACTTAGAGACTCAATCAACCCATCCCAAATATAGCTGACTCTATCAGCCGCTATCTGAGCTTTTCTTTCAGGGCTTTGGCTAAAGTCATCCCAATGACCTTCATCAAAAACAAGATTCTGTATTTGCTCGTCACAACTAAGCGGAATAACAAAATCATGCTCACCATTCTCCTCATTTATATTTTTGAGATAGTAAGCTAACAACTCTTCTTCTCCTGCGGCAATAACAACTGCATCAGATCTAAGAAGGCGCTCTTTTTTAGTTAAATAGGAAACGAAATCTGAAATAGTATCTACTGTCCCTAAAACAATATCCAAAGATGTGTCACCCAGAACATGTACAAATGTACGATTTGGATCGATGTCCCCAATAAAGAATGGAATATCGTCATTTTCATTTACATAATGAGCATCACCTTTGATAGAAGTATTAATCATAAGGCTACCACTACCACCAAGCTCCTGTTGACAACGACTAGAATTATCATGAGCAACTACAATTAGATGAAAGTTTGCTGTTGACAAATCAGGTATATCAATAGGAAAAGGTATAGTACATGAGCGATCTAAGAAAAGGCGATTTTGGCTTTTCTTAATCCATCCTTCAGCACCCCACAATTGATCTGCGGATTTTTGTATTGCTCTTTTAAACCATCGATTCCAATCGAGATCAAGTCGATCAGTATTTGGGAACTGACAATCTTTATCTGAGAAAATAATGACGTGATTCTCGAAAACTACTAGCAGATCACATACTTCTTTTCCATCAGTTCTTCCACCTGAAATTTGGTCTCTATATACCCCTGAATAGCTCCAAAGTGATAAAAATGTGCGATCACAAAGAACCTTTAAGTATCGTTCAGATTCAGTAATACCATCTGCGCGTTTGATAGACATAAATAAATTTGGATATTTGCAAGTTTAAAAAAGTGGCTATTATTTACTTCTCTTCTTAGCTTGGATAAGGATCAGAGAATATTATAAATTTCAGAAGCCCAAACAATATTTAACCGTTGTCTCTATCTCCTCCATCTTTTCTGGAGATAGTATTCCTACTGGCTGATCTAGAAATCGTGAAGCATCAAGCGATCGCAGTTGAAAGCACAAAAATACAGTTTCCATAGGTAATCCACTTTCTGATGGAGAAACTCTAACATTGGTAGGATAGTCTCTCGCAATATTTGCTCCTTTCGTTCCTACAACAACAGTCACAACAAGAGGAAGACGATTAATATCATCAATGGAAAGAACTAAAACAGGTCTTGTGCCACTTTGCTCTCTGCCAGCAGTCGGATTGAGATTTACAAAATAGATTTGCGATCGCAATATAGCCATATTTCAAAGACCATCAAAATCTGTAACAGCAAACTCTTGCTGAATCTGAGTAAGCTCAGCTTGAATTTGCGGATCTTGTGCCATTGCTGCTAATTCATTCTTAATCCGAATTTGATGCGCTATATGCTCTAAAAGCCATAATTGCTCGGTTAGATTGAGAGCATCGATAGATTTAGCAATAATATTCAGTTCACTTGACCGTTCTCTAATTAGCATAGTTTCTAGCCTTGCTTAGCTCTGCTTGATTCAATATGAACAGGAGGTAATGATTAAGATTTACGCCATTCTTGCCCAAGACGAGTTACCTCATCAAAATTCGGATCATTTTCAAAACTTCCAGCAACCTTTAGCCACCAAGGAGACTTTTTCTGTGTAAATGCAGATAATATTTGTCTCATTTGCGCTATTTCAGCCTCTAAAGTTGCCACTCGTGCTTCCAAAGGTTGAGGATCTGCAATTTGTTGAGAGAGCATATAAGTGTTTACTACAAGTTTCGATCGCTATTGTAGCAACACCTATATGCCCTATATGTTATTTTCTGCGATCTATGGCTTCTGTTCAGGGAACATACACTTATCAGAATCACAACCCGCAGGACCCGCCTCCATCAACTCACCCGAATCATAACGCAACAAACTCGCGTAAAAATCATCAGACTTGCGACGTACTAGCACCTCAGCACTGAGCTTCTCATAGGTAGCCTTATCAATTGGCTCAAAGGGCAAACGTGGGAAGGTTTGCAGGTCATCAAAACGCGCCAATAGCGCCGCCGAGATATAACCCTCATCATCACGAATCGCTTCGTAAATCTTCTTCCCTAAAGGCTCGATTTCATGCTCCCGCAATTCCAAGGTTGCGGAAGTATTATGACGGGTGTAATGTTTCTGCACCTGCATATAGAAATCAAATTGTGCCATCACATCGAACTTACTGATGTCTACCTTGTCAGCACCGTCAAGGTCAGCCCAAGACACACTCACAGGAATCTCCACCAGCCATTCCGTACATCTCGGATCGAAAGGATCATTGAGCAATTGTCCATTCTCATCCTTATCCGATTGCGAAGGAATGATGCTATAGCCATAGTCCATGCAAGCCCGTGCCACAGGATCTTCCTTACGGAAAGTAATCCGACGGATAAAGCGCTGTGCCTTCGGAGGATGCCATCCGGGGGAAGCACCAGTCAGCAAGGATTTCGTGCCTGCTGGCTGAACTGTCGTGCAACGATTGGGGCGGCGGAAACCATGCGCGTCGCAATATTCCCAAACTGTCTGATGCACAATCTCACGCCAGCGATTTAGATAATTAGCTTCCTTCTCTTTGAAGTCTAGCCCCTGCACAGTGTCAGGACGACCTGATTCAAACCAGCGCAACCATTCCACACCAAAGGCATGAACGAAGAAGTCAAATAGCCCTGTGAAGGATACACCCACAATTGGGTCAACTTCACGGCTAAATTGATAGCGTTCTTCATTGAAGCGATGATTGAGCAAAGCAGCAACCGACAAAGCACCTGCTTTAAAGGCTTCTTCCTGTTCTTTCTCATTGCGAGGATTGAGTTGATTGAGATGCACCTCCGATAGATTACAGTGAAAATCAGCACCGAGAATTTCCAGTATTTTTATTGTTTTGTTATCCTAGAGGCTCTTTATCCTCTAGTTCTAACGCTTCATAATTCGCGTTAGCTCCGAGTACCTTTTCTACCAAAGAACGAAAATAGTAAAGAATCTCTTTACGACTAGTTTGTTTACCTAATAAGGCTTTGCTGAGAGTTCTCTCATCTTGAATATCAAATTGATTACGGACTTGCTCGTAGAAAGGTTCAAGAACAGGCTTAATCTTGTTGAGCTTGCAGGTCATTATCTCTATTGGATAAGTCTCTGCAAACTTAAGGGCGATTTCCTGTATTAATTGAACATTTTCAGAAAATGTTTTTGAGCGAGTAGCATTTACAGAACATTTGTATGAACAATATTTTTGAGGATTATTCTTGCGAAATAAAACTTCAAAACTCTTCTTACAGTATTCGCAGGTCGTAAAGACTTGATAATAGCGTTGAAGATTGTATTGTTTTAGATTTTCTGTTTGCTGTTGAACTTTTTCGCTCTTAGCTCTAGAGTCTAACCACTTTTGTCGATATTCAGCATCTTGCAATCTAGCCTTTGCTTTTTGGGCAATTTTTGCTTTTGTTGACTGGGATGCTTCTACACCATAACGTGGATTGTTTTGACCAGAAGTATCCATGCCCAAACCATTCGCTATTTGCTTCCACTCTTGTTTGAGTTGTTCAAAAATAAATGGTGTGGGATGAATTAACTTTCGTAGGTCTTTCTCTTGAATAATTTCTACTTTCAGTCCGTAGTCTTGCTCAAAAGTCAAGATTCGAGGTAAATCAGTCTCATAATTAAATCCACCTTTAATCTCTACATAGGAACCATCAGCTAATAGGAAATCAGGTTTATATGAGCCTCCCGTAGAAAGCGAAAACGTTTTGACTTCATATTGCCATTGGATTCCCATGTAGTCGAGATATCGAGCGTAAATATACTCTAAGGTAGATTTAAGATAATAGCCTTGATAGTAGCCGCAATAAGTTCTTCCGTTCATTAATAGCCCGACACTCGTGGAGGTTTCTATTCTAAAAAGATTATAGTGCAAACGCACTTTTCTTTTAGGTTCATCCTCTACTCTGTACGGTGCTGGAAGAGCTTTAGTTCTTCCAGTTACCACGGGATTAGCGTCTCAGCCTTCCCCGTTTTTGCCAGGTTTTTAACGTGAGGCAAAATTATCTACCACACGGATTGAGTCCATAACGACTCATTCGATGCTCAAGCTCTAGTTCCAAATCATTCATCACTTTTTGCATAAGTTTTCTCTCATCTATTATAGGATTGGTTAGGAATTTGTGTGATGCTCTAGTAGAAGCTGCCGAAGATAGTCCTTAGCTAAATCCCTAGACTGGCTATAGAGTTCCACAAATTTTTGTTTCTTGTCGACAGTGTTTAATAGGTCAGCATTAGAACGCGCGATCGCTTCACCTGCCCATTGAATTGCACCTTCACCCGAATAATATTGTTTGCGAACGGCATCCACACATTCCTGTTCAGTGGGTTTACGATGGAATACTCTCGTGTGATTACTCATTCTCAAAGCATCACGTTCAGGATCAATTCTCCAATTACCTGCTTCATCCTGCTGCCAAAGATTATCTTTTGCAACAGAGCCTAAAGCATCTTCAGACAAAAATTGTCTCATGCCCGCACTGTTTGAAACAAGAATACCTTCACAAACAAACTCATGAATGGAAGCAACTTCAATGTCATAAGTAGGCGCAACTCTGACATCAAACTCAACTGATTTTACCTTTACAGGAATTAAATCCGTGCATTCAGGAATATGCTTCTGAACTGTTGGTGCAATCATTTGCTTTTGTGCGCCACTCCAATGATATTGGTAGGTATTCACAATCGGTCTAACCATCTCTTTAGGGAAGCCATGATCCTTAAATGATTGAGGACGAACCCTTTGGCTACTAGCAAAGCGCAATGAGTGAGCAGCAAATAATTCAGAAATTTTGTCAAAGGCTGCTTCACCAACAGTGACTAGTTCACCTTCCCATTTATCTGTACGTTTGCGTGTAGAATGACACAACCGAGCCGTAATCCCAAGAGAAGCATAGATTGATTGAACTTGACGCAAGAAATCAGAATGCACTGATGCAACTAACACGCCTTGACTAAAACAACCATCAGCATCTGCCAACCCAGCTAGGTAGGCTTCGCGGATAGTAGCGGTTGCCAATAATATGCAGTCAGGGATGTTAATCGAAGTAAAAGCTCGTTTGAATTGCGAGAGATACTGATTGAGCGCACTAGAATTGAATTGCAATTCAAAAGCCTTCGCTTTAGATTGTTCTGGTGTTCTCAGCGTATGAGTATCTAATCCAAATAGCTCTCCAACAGCGATGAGCTTATCAATGATCTGTTGTTGATCTTCAGAAATTCGGAACCTTACGCGCCAACCATCACTTCCAACCGAGCCGTCACCGTGCAAATAACCGATGAAATAGGCGACATCTGCCGTAAGTGCAGGAATAGTGATTCGTTTTGCTTGTGGAGCTAACGTCCCTTTAAATTCTGGTAATTCGGTCGGAGTACCAGTAATAGCTTTTGGTACAAAGATCAATCGATCATCTGCCTTGAGATCTTTAGCTTTGACCATCCGATATGTGCCATACACATCTTCCAAGACAGCTACTTTATGGTCTGAAGTACATTCAAAATAGCCATCTTCGGTTTTAATTCGGCAAAGCGATTGTGTACCTTGATCAAAAAAGTTAGTAACAGGATAGAATCCCTTACTGGTTAGCACCCGATCGCCGATCCGAATTTTTTCAATCGGTACTAATCCAGATTCGCTGTGAACCAATGCCCCAGCAGGTAAACAACGCCTAATATTTCCAGCCACGATGCAAACTGCGGCTTCATCGATGAGGATACAGCACTCAACCGAGGTGAGTTGACGACCGATCGCTTTATTTAGAATATTGGCACAGCGATCGTAGAGGGTAGGCAACTTGACAGGATTTGCCATGCCGCCGAAGCCCTTGAGGGGTTCACCGCTGGGGCGGACATCGCTGATATCAACGGTGACTTGGACGGGCTTGGATGCGTCAAATTTTTCATCGCTGCATAGCTCTAGAAGCGATTGATAAGACTTGACCCAACCTTGACGACTATCGCCAACAAAAAACTTGACAGAATTATTGGCATGGTCAAATTCGATTTCGGTATTGTGGCGACGTTGCTCAACAGGGGTTGCGCCGATCGCACCGATGACATTGACTTGCAACTGGTTACGGATGACAGGCAGTTGGCTAATGTACTGCGGCTCTAATACGCCACCAGTACCCGATCCCTGCATCGCCAGATCCATCATCAAGCCAAAGGAACGCCAGTCGATCACATTGGTGCTAGTGCAGTTATAGGAGCCTGAGAAATTTTCGGGGCGATCAACCCAATCCGTACCGCCAACCCAGAGCCAACGCCCAGAGGTCAGAGATTTAAGCTGCTTTTGCATTTTATCGATCAGGTCAGCTTGTTCTTTGGTCAGCTTACCTAGCGTCTTTAAACCTGAAAGTGTGCGATCGCATACCTCCGCCCAGCTTTCCCGCTTGTTATTATATTTGCGGCTATAAGTCCTGAAAAATACGGGATAAGCGGCCGGGGCGCTTTCGGGAAATCGAACCTCTTTGTCGAGGCGAATAAATTCTTGCACCATAAAAAATGCTTTTGTTTTAACATTAAGTCAGATAATACCTTAACTCACATTTAGTGCTAAAACCACATAAAAATTATTTGTCACACTATTAGTAGATTTTTGGATTGCCACTAAAATTTTTTGGACGCGCAAAAAGTGGCGATACTCATCATTTTTTTGCTTGAGTTACACATACTTTTATAACTATAACCACTTAGTCAGGACATCAAAGCCAATAGAGAGTTGCGGCGCGAAGCGCCGCAACTCTCTATTGGCTTTTGTTGTCCGACTATAGCTATACAATTTCCCTATCAAAAAATAGACATCAACCAGATCCAGTAAGGGTTTTCAAAGTTCAAAATGGCTACGCCATTTTGAACTTTGGTATATAGCTACAGTCACTTGAATTAGGACAAATCAAAACCCAAGAATTAATTGGCGGCGCTTCGCGCCGCCAATTAATTCTTGGGTTTTATGTCCTAGTGCACTTGGCGACAGCTATAACTTATTTTTTGGTGGCAGCGGTTTTGGTGGCAGCGGCTCTAGTTGTGGTGGTTTTCTTTTTGGTGGCTGTCGCGGCGTTTTTTGTGGTAGTTGCCTTAGTTGCCGTAGATTTGGTGGTGGTCTTTTTGGTGGTAGTTTTCTTGGTTTCGCTAGAAGCCGCCTTAGTCCGCTTACTGGTGGTTTTACCAGATTTGCTTGCCAACATTGATAGAGCCTCTTCGAGGGTTAGGGCTTCCACCGATTGCTCCTTAGTTAGCGACACATTTATCTTGCCATGCTTGACATAGGGGCCATACTTGCCATCAAGAATCTCGATCGCTTCATCATCACTGGGATGCTTGCCCAGTGTCTTCAATACCTTAGCAGCCGCAGCTCCCCGTAGAGTTTTTGGTTGCGATAGCAATTCTAAGGCACGTTCAAAGGTAATCGTATAGGGATCATCGGTGGACTTGAGCGATCGGTTATCGTCCTTATCGCCATTGCCTTTGGTATGACAGACATAGGGACCAAATCTACCCGTATTGACAAAGACGCGATTGCCAGTGTCAGGATGTGCGCCTAAGGTACGGGGCAAGGCTAACAGTTTTACAGCGAGATCGAGGGTAACTTGTTCGGGCTGCATTCCCTTAGGTAGAGAAGCGCGTTTGGGTTTAGGCACTGCATCCGTAGCTTGCCCTAACTGCACGTAGGGACCATATTGCCCCATCATCATAAAGATCGGCTCGTTCGATTCGGGATGAATTCCTACTTGATCGGGACCTTCAAGTTTCTGTTTGAGGAGTAATTCGATCTTGTCGGGAACGAGATCGGAAGGGGTGAAGTTTTGTGGAATTGACGAATTAACCGTGCGATCGCCATCACCAACTTGGATATAAGCACCAAACTTACCGATTTTGACCTTGACATCATCATCTAAACCCTCAAGGCGCACTGTCCTTGCCGATTCGCCATCGATCAGACTATCGCGGGATTTCACCTGTCCGCTTAAGCCCTGTTCGCCAGAATAGAACTTCTTGAGATAGGGTAGCCATTCCACACTCCCCGTGGAAATATCATCGAGGGTTTGTTCCATTTTTGAAGTAAAACTAGGATCGACGAGATTGGGGAAATGCTCTTCTAGAAGACTGGTAACTGCAAAGGCGGTAAAAGTGGGGATGAGCGCATTATTGACCAGCTCGACATAGCCGCGATCGCAGATCGTGCCAATAATGCTGGCATAGGTACTAGGACGACCGATCCCCTCACTTTCGAGCATTTTAACGAGGGCTGCTTCTGTATAGCGAGCGGGGGGCTGGGTCTCATGCCCGACCGTATTTAACTCTTGGCAGACGGGATGATCGCCCACCTTGAGGGACGGTAGCATCACTTCTTTTTCTTCGAGAGCCGCATCGGGATCGTCAGAACCCTCCACATAGGCGCGGAAAAATCCTGCAAAATCGATACGTTTACCCGAAGCGCGGAATAAAGCATCCTCGACGGTCAATTGCACACTGAGCATCGTCAACTGAGCATCAGCCATTTGGGAGGCAACGGTACGTTTCCAGATCAGGTCGTAGAGAGCAAACTCCCGTCCCGAAAGTCCAGTTTCTTGGGGAGTACGGAAAGTTTCACCTGCGGGACGAATGGCTTCATGGGCTTCCTGTGCGCCTTTGGATTTGGTCACATACTGGCGTGGCTCTTTGCTGAGGAAGTTACTGCCATACATCGTGGTAACGCATTGTCGTGCGGCGGCGATCGCCTGTTGCGATAAATGCACCGAGTCAGTCCGCATATAGGTGATAAAACCCTGCTCGTAAAGCGCTTGCGCCACACGCATCGAATCCCTTGCCGATAGGCGTAGTTTGCGGTTGGCTTCTTGCTGAAGGGTTGAAGTGGTGAAGGGTGGCGATGGCTTGCGAGTAGCAGGACGTTCATCGAGATTGCTCACCGACCAGACTTTGCCATTGAGTCGATTTTTTAAGGCGATCGCCCCTGCTTCATCCAGTAGTAAAACCTTGCGACCCTTGGCAATTTTGCCCGTCGCCTCATCAAAGTCTTTGCCCGTCGCCACATTTTTACCGCCAACGGCAACTAGCTGCACGGGAAAGTCCTGTTTGGGGGCATAGAGATTTGCCTTCAAGTCCCAAAAACTACCCGACTTAAAAGCCCGACGTTCGCGTTCGCGATTTACAATCAGTCGTACCGCCACGGACTGCACTCGTCCCGCCGACAGCCCCCATTTAATTTTTTTCCAGAGCAAGGGCGAGAGGGTATAACCGACAAGGCGATCGAGAATGCGGCGAGTTTCTTGGGCATGGACAAGGCGATCGTCAATCTGGCGACAATTTTTTAAGGCGCTTTTAATGGCTTCGGCAGTAATCTCGTGGAAAACCATGCGCTTAATGGGGACTTTGGGCTGCAAGATTTGCAACAGATGCCAAGAAATACTTTCCCCTTCGCGGTCTTCGTCAGTCGCTAGAATTACTTCTTTAGCTCCCTTGAGGGCTGCCTTGAGTTCGCGGACAATTTTTTTCTTGTCGTCTGGCACGATGTACAGGGGCTCAAAGTCGGCATCCACATTCACACCGAGCTTGGCCCATTCAGTTTTCTTTAGCTCCTCAGGAATGTCGCTCGCTGATTGTGGCAAATCGCGCACATGCCCCATTGATGCCTCTACTCGATATCCAGTAGGCAAAAAGTTCCGAATGGTGCGGGCTTTAGTGGGCGATTCGACAATGACAAGAGTAGACATATTAGCCTGCAAGGTTTGCGGTAATCAAAAAAGACAATCGAGAAGGCAGATCGAGGATTTATGAAATGCCTTCTTAACCTATATACAATGTTTATGCAGAAAATTACTAATTTTCCGTAGGACGGTAACTACACTAACAAGGTGCCCGAAACTACTAGTTGCAAATTTAGCAATTTGATGCATTGGTCTCAATTAATGCATGTAAAGCGCGATCGCGCAAGCCGATTGTTTTTCGCGATCGCGTGAGGGTAAGCTCTTAGCGGCTCAGTAAACTTACAGCGCTTTGCGCTCAAACCCAAACCAAGAAAAATTTTGAAAGCGTTGCGAAGCAACGCTTTCAAAATTTTTCTTGTGGTTCGTTTGATCGGTAATTGCTGTAAAATCTAGAAGCGAGTACCGCCCGCGTAGCGGGCGGTACTCGCTGAGTATTTAGAATTGGCTACGGTATTTGGAGATCTCTGCAAGTCCTTTTAAAGAGCGATCGCCAGGATATAGCTTGCCATTAATTTCCCAAGTGGGATAGCCTCTAATTCTTTTGTCTATACAAAGCTGAGTCTGGGGATTGACTCCACGTTCGTCACATTCAATTACCTCTAACTCGTCTACCGCTTCTTTGCCAAAACGCTCTTTTTGATTGTGACAATGGGGACACCAAAAGGCTGTATATAACTTTGCACCTATTTTGCGTAAATGCTTGGCTAGATCGATCGCGTCGGGACTCGATGTGGTGGTTACTGGTTCGCCAGCCTGTTGGGCGATAGCGATAGGAGTTAGCTGGGGAGACAGGGACAGAGCCGAAATTCCTGCGATGCTAGCGATCGCAATGCCCACAGAAGCTAAGGTCGTAGAGGCAAGAGGAAACTTCATAAATCTGGTGAGTTCAACTTTGCTATTTTACCCACAAAAACTCAAGATGATATGGCAAGACGACAGAAAGCTATAGAATTTAAGCCTAGCCTTGCAAAGCGAGAATCCAACAAAATAACTATGTCCATATATGTCCACAATAGAAAATCTCCGCATTGCGATCGTCCATGAATGGTTTGCGAACTACGCAGGGTCGGAGCGTGTCGTCGAGCAAATTTTAAATTTGTTTCCCAAGGCTGATCTCTTTGCGGTCGTAGATTTTTTGGAGGATTCTAAACGGGATTTTATTCAAAACAAAAAAGTTACGACGACCTTCATTCAAAATCTGCCCTTTGCCAAGACCAAGTTTCGGCAATACTTGCCCCTCATGCCCTTAGCGATCGAGCAACTTGACTTGTCCGCCTACGACTTGGTGATTTCGAGTTCCCATGCTGTCGCCAAGGGGGTACTGACCGCACCGCACCAGTTGCATATTTCCTACGTGCATTCCCCGATTCGTTATGCATGGGATTTTCAACATCAATACCTCAAAGAATCTAATTTGGAACGGGGGATCAAGAGTTGGATTGCTCGCTGGATTTTACATCAAATGCGGATTTGGGATACCCGCACAGCCAATGGAGTCGATCTATTTATTGCTAATTCTGAATTTATTGCCCGTAGAATTCAAAAGGTTTATCGGCGATCGGCAAGGGTCATCTATCCCCCCGTAGATTTACAGAGCTACGCACTATGGGAACAAAAACAGGAATTTTATCTCACTGCTTCGCGTTTGGTTCCCTACAAACGTATTGATTTAATTGTGGAAGCCTTTTCGCAAATGCGCGATCGCCAACTGATTGTGATTGGAGATGGCGAGCAAATGGCAAAAATACGCACCAAAGCAAGCGTTAACATTCAATTTCTCGGTCATCGTGAGCCAGAGGAATTATGTTCCTACATGCAAAATGCGAAAGCTTTTGTATTTGCTGCCGAGGAGGATTTTGGAATTACGCCCGTAGAGGCGCAGGCTTGCGGGACACCAGTAATTGCCTATGGACGTGGTGGGGTGCGGGAATCCGTGCGAGGTTTAGATAGCGATCGCCCTACGGGGATATTTTTTGCCGAGCAGACCGCCGCAAGTATCCGCGCGGCGGTAATAGAGTTTGAAGAGAATGGCGATCGCATTTTGCCGAAGGACTGTCGCGACAATGCCCTGCGCTTTTCAACGGAGCGTTTTCAAAGGGAGTTTAGGGAGTTTGTGGATCGGGCTTGGGGCGATCGCTAATAAAAAACGAAGAAGAGAAGGTTGGGGCTTGCCCCAACCTTCTCTTCTTCGTTTTTTAGAAACCATTTAAGAATTACTTTCTGCGGTCAAAAGCTCTAAGAGATCCCCCTCAATCCCCCTTGAAAAGGGGGAAGAATTTAATTCTCCCCCCTTTTTAAGGGGGGCTGGGGGGGATCTATCCAATTCTTAAATGGTTTCCTAAAGCTAAACTACTGAAATTTTTTGATTATGATTGGAGCTTTTTCGATTCAACTAACATCGAGTCAATCAATGGTTGAAGAATCAATTCCATCGCAAAGCCCATCTTGCCACCAGGAACAACCAGAGTCGTATGGCGTGACATAAAGGAATCATGGATCATGTCAAGCAGATAGGGGAAGTCAATACTAAACTTCTCGCGGAAGCAACGATTGGTGTGAATGATGACGAAGCTTTCATCAAGAGTAGGAATATCACGGCAGATGAAAGGATTGGAAGTGTCAACTGTGGGAACCCGTTGGAAGTTGATATGAGTTCTGGAGAACTGAGGCGCAATGTAATTTACATAGTCAGGCATCCGACGCAAAATTGTATCGACGATCGCTTCAGCACTATAACCACGTTCGGCATTGTCGCGATGAATTTTTTGAATCCATTCCAAATTTACAATGGGAACTACACCCACTAACAGATCAACATGCTGAGCAACGTCAATATCTTTGGCAACGATACCGCCATGCAAACCTTCATAAAAAAGCATGTCTGTATCAGCTTCGATGCTTTCCCAAGGCGTGAATTCCCCAGGTTTTGCCTCAGTGCCCAGACGACCATTGTGGTACTCCGCTTCTTCCGTACTGTGGAGGTAGTAGCGTCTTTGACCGTTACCTGTCTCTCCATATTCTTTGAAGAGGGCTTCTAGTTTATCTAATACGTTGGCATCTAAGCCGAAGTGACTCATGTTGCGTCCTTCAGCCGTAGCTTGCTTCATTACCTCACGCATTTCTAGACGGTTATATTTGTGATAGCTATCGCCTTCGACGATCGCTGCCTTGATATTTTCCATCAAGAAGATATGTTCAAATGCTCGTTTGACGGTGCTAGTTCCAGCTCCCGACGAACCTGTTACCGAAATAACTGGATGTTTTTTAGACAAATTTTTTCTCCTTAATTTTATTTTATTTATTTAGATCGATATTCAGATCGATATCAGATCGATATATTTTGTACTAATACCAAAATTAAAAATGACGGAGCCATTTTTAGTTTTTCAAACCCTTACTAGGTTTGGTTTTTAATTCACAAAAGTGTTGTCACACCTTCGTGAATTGGTATAACGTGAGTGCGATCGCTAGAAGACCAAGATTCACAAAAAATATTAAAACTACTATACCTTTGTATATAGCGCCCAAGAAAGCAAAATTTAGGGCAAAGTTTACGGTCATGCAATCTGGACTATCGAAATTACCGCAAAAATTCACCCAACCTTTAACTATTGGTAACGTTACTCTCCAAAGTCGCGTATTGCAATCACCATTGTCAGGGGTGACGGATTTGGTGTTTCGGCGATTGGTGCGCCGCTATGCCGCCGATTCGATGCTCTATACCGAAATGATCAGCGCGACGGATCTCCACCATATGAAGGCTTTGCCCAAACTGATGGAGATCGATCGCCATGAAACGCCGATCAGCATTCAGCTTTTTGATTGTCGTCCTGAATTTCTTGCGGAGGCAGCTCAGAAGGCAGTTTTAGAGGGGGCAGATACCGTAGACCTTAATATGGGCTGTCCCGTCAATAAAATCACCAAGAAGGGTGGGGGATCGTCACTATTGCGGCAGCCCGAACTTGCCGCCCAGATTGTGCGATCGGTAGTTGCGGCTGTGGATATTCCCGTCACTGTCAAAACTCGCCTCGGCTGGGATGATGCCGAAATTACGATCTTAGACTTTGCGAAGCGGATGGAGGATGCGGGGGCAAAGATGATCACCGTTCATGCCAGAACGCGATCGCAGGGCTATACGGGGCAAGCAAAATGGGAATGGATTCGGAAAGTCAAAGAAGTATTGACAATTCCCGTAATTGCCAATGGTGATATTTTTTCCGTTGAAGCGGCGATCGCCTGTTTAGAAGTCACTGGAGCCGATGGGGTCATGTGTTCGCGGGGAACTTTGGGCTATCCGTTTTTAGTGGGCGAAGTCGATCATTTTTTAAAGACAGGTGAATATTTACCAAAGCCATCCGCGATCGCCTGCTTGGAAGTGGCTAAGGAGCATTTACAAGGACTGTGGGACTACAAAGGGATGCGCGGTATCCGCCAATCGCGCAAACATATGACTTGGTATGCTAAGGGATTTGCGGGAGCGGCCGCATTGCGGGAGCGCCTCTGTCGGATCGAGTCATTACAGGATGGCTTAGATTGCCTCGATCGGGCGATCGCCCAATTGTCGGACAATCGGGATGTTTTTCAGGCGATCGCCCCTGAAGATATGGCAGAAATGATCGCTATGCAGCAATAATATCTGTAACTAAAATTTGCACCCTACCCAGTAAGGCGTAAATCTCGTAACTTTATCAAAAAGGATCATGCAACTATTTAGCCGCCGTAACTTGCGCCTGTTTATCATCATTTTTGTGACAACAGTAATCCTATTCGCACTAGGGTGGTTTATATTTTTACGCCCTTCAGTTACCAACCTAAATAAGTCAGCGCAAGTTGCTGGTTCTAGCCTCCAAAATATTACCCTGACTGAATTTGATGCCAATGGGAAGCTGCTTTGGGAAATTACTTCCAAGCAGGCTAACTACCGTGAAGATCGCAAAATCGCTGATGTTGAGGATGTCAAAGGGAAATTTTATCGGGATGGCGAACTGCTAATGGAAGCCACGGGCGATAAAGGGACGATCGATCAAGCGGGTAAGGCTATTTCGTTAGATGGGAATATTAAGGCGATCGTCATCCAAGAAAAAATCAATATGAAAGCCGACCAGATGATCTGGAAATCTTCGGAAGATCTGCTCAAGGCAAAAGGCAATGTCCAAATTGATAAGCCCGAAGACAAACTGAGAATGACGGGTAAAGAATTAACGGCAAAGCCCAGTACAAACGTCTATAGCTTAGAGAAACAAGTCATCGTTACCGCTGTCGAGCCGCCCTTAGAAATGAAGAGTGAGAAAGTTACTTGGGATGCGAAGCGCGATCGCGTATATACGGAGGTTCCTCTTTCTGTGATCCAAATCAAGGATAAAATGCAGTTAAATGCCAATCGGGGGGATTGGAACATTCAGAAAAAAGAAGTTACTTTTAATGGTGATATCAAGGCAAAGGATCCCAAACTAGATGTTTATCTTGAAGCATCTCAAGCCGTTTGGAATCTGGAGAAAAAACTAGTAACCCTCCCCGTTCCCTTTACGGGAGGGAGTAAGAGCCGTGGGATCACCGTTAAAGCCGATAAGGGAGAAGCCCGCATCGAAAAAGAACAAATCAACCTCACAGGGCAAGTATTGGCAAGTTTTAGTTCTACTCAGGGTGTGGTTAATGCCGATAAAGTGGAATGGTTAATTCCCACCAAAACAATTACGGCGGATGGCAATATTTCCTATCAACAACCCGATAAGAGTCTTAATGTCAAAGGCGATCGCGCCGTTGCAAATCTCGAATCGCAAACGGTCACGGTTACTGGTACTAATGTCATCTCCACCTTAAATCCTTGAGTTGTCCCAGAGACAAGTGGCGGCGCTTTGCGCCGCCACTTGTCTCTGGAGATTTGATTAGTCTTATACCAATTCACTGAAGTGATCCAACACTTCAATGAATTAAAAAGCAAACCCAAAGCCCAACAGTAAAAGCCTTGCTACGCAGGGCTTTTACTGTTGGGCTTTGAGAAAGTTTATTTAACAGAGCTTTCATGCAGCTTAATTCAGCCTATTTCGCCACTGCGCTAATTGAGCTTTAGTTTTGCTATCAATACGATTGCCCAATAAATTATTGGTGTTTGCCTTTTGGGGCTTTTGGCGACTTTGAACAGATCTTAGCGTTGCTTCGACCTCTTGCTCTAGAGCCGTGGCGGATAGCCACTCTGCCCCAAAGCCAACGGCGGTTAACTGCTGAGCGCGATCGGAAGTTACGACAATAATCCTTTTGAGATGCCGCAGCGGATCACGGCGGTACTTGCCACATTGACGCTCGATATAGGTATCCGCCGTTTCGTTATGATCGGTAAAATACAGTTTGAGATTTTTGGTAATTCTTTCAGCCTTGGCGGGGGTTGCTTGCACATAGGCATCGAATACCAATGTCGTCTTGTAGCCATGAAAAGCACTAAAATTTACCATCGTCTCAGTTAAATGCGATCGGGCAATGTCAAACCCTTGCAGATCTCTCATTTCCTGCAAGTGTCGCCACAGACCGATCACGTTATAGCCGTCCACCAACATAACTGGTGGATGTTCCGAAGACATAATGGTAGACCGCTAGATAGAATTAATTAATCTAATTCTGACACTAGAGTTTGCAAATGTTGTACTGGGATCGGCTTCAATCTCGAAATCAAGGCGAGAACGATCGAGGGGAATAGGGTTGCATGATATGGCTGTAGCCACTTGCGTTAGAAAAAACAAAATCCAAAAGACGATTGGCGGCGCTTCGTACCACCAATCATCTTTCGGATTTTATGTTCTAAGGGACTTGCGATTTAATAAAGTACCAAATATAAAACCAGAATCGTTGGTGCGGCGGAGCCGCACCAACGATTCTGGCAAATCTGGATTGGTATCTTATTTTCTCGCAAGTCCCTAAGTAAAACTTGCAATACTACATAACTGAATAAATAACGTTAAAAGTAGTTACAAACGTCCGAGAATAATTAAAAAATAAAGTTAAAGCCTGTAGCGAACGTACTGCTTTCTCCACGAGCTTTTAGATTTTATATTTAAAAATTTAGCTAAACGATCGCTATTAAGTTTGACATCCTTTTAAATAATGGGTAATTTTGAATAATCTCTAAACATTGGTCTTGAACGCCTCACAACCGTCTAAATCTTTCGGGATTAAGCTATTTAAAATTCAGTTGTCTTGGCTTAATTCCCCAACCAAAAAGTTAGAGAAAATTTTTAAAGTAAGGAGGACTTTATGACTATAGAAAGCATTCTAACAACCTATAAAATACCCGTTCTTTTATTGATATTTTTATCGCCTTGGATTGCTTACTATATTTGTTTAGTTGTTCCTGGAACTAAAGAAGAACCCTACGTATTAAGCGTGAATTTGAGCCTGTCTGCATTGGTGTCTATTGTATTTGCAGGCTATATAGCCTACGCGAGCAATACTGGCGGGTGGGGGAAGATAGGAAAAGAAGCCGATATTCTGTTACTCGCATCTGCCCCGTATCATGTAATTTCTTCGATCGTTCTTGCCAAAAAAAGAATGCCCTTGAGTCAGATTCCAGCCTTCAAATTAATCCAAGGTTTGGTTTTAATGTCCCTCGTATTCATGTTTATATCTTGGCTCTCTAGTAGGATTCATTTGTACTTTTTCTCGTACTTGCCCTTTAGTTATTTTTTAATGATTTTGGCAGTAGCCCTATTGTTAGGATATGTAGGTTACACCAAGGTTTTTGGTGAAGATTAGTAGTAGGTAACCTAGTATCAAAATAGACATTGAAAACTAATAACTAGCGTTGCGGTGCTCCGCGCCACAACGTCTAATCTTTCACTGGGAAGGGAATAGCACAAATGTTATGGTTTTTATTGCGAATTTTTAGTACGAATATCTAAATCCAAGCTATTGAAGCACAATCGCCTAAATCTCAGCACAAATTTAATACCTCAAATCTAGAAGCTTAATGTCATAATGAGGCAGATGTATTAGACAAACTAAACCTCGAACGGCAATGGCACCGAAAAACTCCTCTGCGACGGCAAATAGTCAAGTTGATAAGGCTACACCGATCGCCCAAACAGCAAAAGCTAGCATCAGCCCTGAGAAAAAGAAGGCTCTTGATGCGATCATGCAAAAGATCGAAAAAGATCATGGTAAAGGCTCGATCATGCGTCTGGGCGATGCGACTAATATGCGAGTCGAGACCATTCCTAGCGGCGCGTTACCTCTCGACCTCGCCCTTGGTGGCGGATTGCCCAAAGGAAGGGTGATCGAAGTATACGGGCCAGAAAGCTCAGGTAAAACGACCCTTGTACTACATGCGATCGCCGAAGTGCAAAAGCGTGGTGGCGTGGCGGCTTTCGTCGATGCCGAACATGCCCTCGATCCTACCTATGCTGCTAGTGTGGGCGTTGATATTAATAACTTGCTCATATCCCAGCCCGATTCAGGGGAAATGGCTTTAGAAATTGTCGATAATCTTGTGCGGTCGATGGCAGTAGATATCATTGCGATCGACTCGGTTGCCGCACTCGTCCCTCGTGCTGAAATCGAAGGCGAAATGGGCGCTTCTCACGTAGGTTTGCAAGCCCGTTTGATGAGTCAAGCCCTCCGCAAAATCACTGCCAATGTTGGCAGATCAAACTGTATTGTTATTTTCTTAAACCAATTGCGTCAAAAAATTGGCGTATCCTACGGCAGTCCCGAAACGACTACAGGAGGTACGGCTCTGAAGTTTTATGCTTCAGTCCGTCTCGATATTCGGCGCATCCAAACCTTGAAAAAAGGTACGGAAGAATATGGCATTCGCGCCAAAGTCAAGGTTGCCAAGAATAAAGTTGCCCCACCTTTCCGTATTGCTGAATTTGATATTATCTTTGGCAAAGGGATCTCTACGGTAGGCTGTCTTGTCGATCTGGCGGAAGAAATGAGTATCATCGTTCGTAAAGGGGCATGGTACAGCTACCAAGGCGACAATATCGGGCAGGGGCGCGACAATACGATCAAGTATATGGAAGATAAACCCGAATTTGCTCAAGATGTCGAACGACAAGTCCGCGAAAAACTATCCGCAGGGGTGGCTGTTTCGGCAACGAAGGTTGTCCCCGAAGAAATTGAACCTGAGGATGACGATATTCCTCCCGATGATTTTTAATTTTTAAAAGCCCAAGAGTAAAAGCCTTGCCTAGCAAGGCTTTTACTCTTGGGCTTTGAGAAAGGGTTTGCTACGCAAACCCTTTCTCAAAGCCCATTTCAAATTATCCCGAACTCACATTAAAAGGAGAATGGCGGCGCGAAGCGCCGCCATTCTCCTTTTAAT
>NZ_SELU01000059.1:0-36212 GCF_006861605.1 Pseudanabaena sp. UWO310
TGAAACGCTGTCACGGTGAAGATACTTTAGGGGTAGCCCTACGGGAAAATAGCTCGATGCCAAGCTCAATCTTAAAAAGCAAGAGAGACGATGAAAGTTAACTTTCATCGTCTCTCTTGCTTTTTTTTGTTGTGATTTTCTCTTTTCTCTCTTCATTAACGTGAGTTCGGGATAATTTGAAACGGGCTTTGAGAAAGGGTTTGCCAGCTTAACTCGAACTGATGTTTCATTACCCAAGAAGAGAAGGCTGGCGATCGCAATGGAGCTTACTTTAGGCTAATGCCCAGTAGTTGAGCGATTGCAGGTATTATGTTTTCTGCTCTTTCTATATCTAGGTTTGCATGATTTATAGCGTTATTTCTTGAGGTTGGAGATTGGGGGGATGAGTTCTGCTTGACACGCTCTCCCATTTGGCGGCGTTCGGGAGTAGGGAAGGTAGAGAAGGTACGACGGAGTAGGGGTAACACTAAATCGAAGGTGGTTGGGGAGAGGCTTGTTACCCAGTTGTCGAGAACTTGCCAGAGGCGATCGTCATGGAGGAGAACGACTCCACTTCCTTTGAGCAATCCTTCGATCCATTTTGCGGCTTGGTTGGCATCGTTGGTGACGGATAGAAATAGCCCCATATGGGTTTCGACATCGTTGCTACTAAAGGCTCCTGCGTCGAGTAATAGACGGCAGCAACAGCCCGATAACAAGCCATGTATTCCTGATTGGTTGGTTAATTGGGTTAGTACACCATGCCATAGGGAATCATATTGAGAATTTTGCAGGAGGGTAATGACACGATTCATGGCGATCGCTAATTCATACATGTGGCTAGCGGCTTCGTCATTTAGAGAGGCACAGGCTACGGGAAGCCCTATACAGATGCGTGTGATTAATCCATCGACTACGTGGGAAATGATTTGGGTGTCAATTTGACGGACATTGCCATACCTTGATAGGTTACCGAGGGGGGGTAAGGCTTGCATTAGGTGGGTGATGTCGGAGGCGATCGCAGCTTCGGTTTGTAAGCGCGTCATCAAGTAACTCGCGGCCTCACCGAGATTAGCTAAGAGAACTTTATCTACTAGGTTGGTGAGACTGGGCAGATCCTTGGCGTGATTGGCTTGGTGTCTTGTGTAGTTAGTGGCAGCATCGAGGATGGTTTGTCCCCAGACCCCAGCTTCGATTAGTCGAACGGCAAATTCGGGTTCCCACTGTAATTGCCATGGTTCTTTAAAAGTTCCTTTGCCCTTTGAGTATTGGGTCTTTCCCCAAGGGATATTGAGTAGGGCTAAACGGTAGAGTAATTGCGATCGCTCTAAATCCGTAGCATTGCGGAGATCTAGTTCTAGGGTTTTCGCTTCTGGCTTCAAGCGAAGGCGTTTCTGCTGGCGAATTAGATCCTGTTGCAAGGGAACCATGGGGGTATTGTCGGGCACTCTCCCCATCCGATCGCTTACGATCAATTCCTGATGGATTGCTTGCATGGGCAGAGGATCGCCAAAACAGAGCACGGATTGAATTGCTTCGTTAAGTTCGGGTAGCCCTGCTAGGGGGCGATCGCGCAGGGCTGATAGCGCTTCGGCTAAACGCACTGCTTCAATTACACTCGCAGAGGAAGCATCAATATCCTTAGTGCGTAATAATCTGGCAACGCGGGTAATCCAACGAATGACGACTTGTTCGGAATTATGCTGAAAGTTTGTCCAGAGGTGATCGTACCATCCTGGCGAATTGATGCCTGCACTGTAACCGCTTGCGAGGGCGAGTCGGCTATAGCTCCAAGGAATCCAAGTAGCTTCTATTTTGACTTTGGGCAGTCCTTTGAGGATCTCGGCATCAACCTTTGCGGGTGGTAGGTTGACTAGAGCAGGAGCGTGCCAAGCTCCACAAACTACCGCAATACGCTCTTTCCCTTGCGCTAAGGCGGTGCGAATTGTTTGGCGCATATAGGCTTCGCGCTGTTGTTCGCGCATTTTGTCGAAGGGATCTTCTGAGGAATCTAGCTCCTCACGTAAGGCTGTCATCGCCTCCAAAATCCCTTTAAATAGATCATTACTATCTTGGCGATGTTCGACCATATATTCCCACCAACTTTCCCCATCGCTGAAGCCTGCGACTTCGGCTAGCCATCCTAGGGGATCTCTGCGAGAGATTTCTAAGGTGGTGTGAGGCATTGGATCGGGAGTTTTTTGTGGATCTTCTTCTATGGCGCTTGTGGCGGATTCTTTCATTGCCAGACAATGGGCTTGCGGCAGATCCATAAACCTGACAGGAATATTATTTTGGAAACCATATTGGATGGCTTGCCATTCGGGAGAGAAGGTTGCGAAGGGGAAATAAACGGAATTTTCTAGACAATCGGGGGCATAAACTAATAGGGCAACGGGTGGTTGCATTTCAGCATGGATGGCTAGGGGTAGGAGCGCTTGAGCTTCAGGAGGACCTTCGACTAAAATGAGATCGGGCTGAAGACTTGCCAGTGATTGGACTAAACTGCGTGCCGAACCTGGTCCATGATGGCGAATGCCAAAAATATGGACTTTATGGGAGTTGGAGGAACTAGAAGAGGAGCGATCGCTAGCCAAGGGTTAACTAGCCTCCCGACAAGCACGATATAGGTCTTTCCAGTTGTCCCGCTCCTTCATGACTGTTTCGAGGTATTCTTTCCAAACTAGTCCATCCTGTATCGGGTCTTTTACTACTGCCCCAATCAGGCTAGAGGCGACATCTCCTGCGCGTAAATAACCATCGCCAAAATGAGCGGCTAGGGCTAAACCACTGTTAACTACGGAAATCGCTTCGGCGGTGCTAAGCGTACCGCTAGGAGACTTCAATTTAGTTTTCCCATCGCTAGTAATGCCGTTGCGGAGTTCACGGAAAATGGTCACAATGCGGCGAATCTCTTCGAGGGCCGGGGGCTCGGCGGGTAGCTCGAGGGCGCGACCGAGGCTAGCCACGCGACGTTGCACGATTTCTACTTCTTCTTCACTGCTGTCGGGTACGGGTAAAATGACGGTATTAAAACGTCGTTTGAGAGCGCTGGAGAGTTCGTTTACGCCGCGATCGCGATTATTTGCCGTAGCAATAACGTTAAATCCCCTTGTGGACTGGACTTCGGAATTGAGTTCGGGAATTGGTAACGTCTTTTCTGAAAGGATGGTAATGAGGGTGTCTTGGACATCGGAAGGAATGCGCGTTAATTCTTCGACGCGGGCGATTTTGCCATCGGTCATTGCCCGCATCATGGGGCTGGCGACGAGGGCATCTATGGAGGGACCTTCAGTGAGGAGACGGGCATAGTTCCAACCGTAGCGAATCGCTTCTTCACTGGTTCCTGCGGTTCCTTGGATGAGCAACGTCGAGTCGTGGGCGATCGCAGCGGCAAGATGTTCGGAAACCCACGATTTGGCTGTGCCAGGAACGCCAAAGAGGAGTAAGGCGCGATCGGTTGTTAGGGTCGCGATCGCAATTTCGATGATGCGTTTGTTGCCAATATACTTGGGAGAAACTTCAAAACCGTTGTCTAGCGTACCTCCGAGTAAATAGGTCGATACAGCCCAAGGTGAAAGCTTCCAATTGGGAGGACGCTGCTTGGTATCTATTTTCGCGATTTCTTCTAATTCATGGGCAAATTGATGTTCCGCATGTTCGCGCAATAAGGTTGATACCGACGTAGCTATTTCCTGCGGAGATTCCCCTGCTTTTTCAGTAGTTCTCTCGGTAGTTTTTTCGTTGGTTTCTGTGGTAATTTCTGCTTTAGCTTTATTGGCTTTAGATGTTCTCGCTGATTGCTTTTCACCAGTCATAAACTCACTCCATCATCTGTAATTGACTCTAGCATTTCTTGCCGCAGTTGCAGTACATCGATAAATTTTTTGATCGCATTTTGAAATGCGTTTTGCACATATCCCCATTGCTTAAGTTCTTGGGGGTTATCAGAATTGTGACTTGCTTCCTGCAACTTCTGATTGATTGCCAAGGCTTTGGCTTTTGCGATCGGGAAGCTCGATCGCGCCATATACTGAGATGAATTCTGGATAAATTCTTTGACTGTCCAGTAGTTGCTAGTCTGATGCATTGATAGAGAATTGTTAATAAAGCTTTCTATATGCCTAATGATTAGCTCTAAAACGATTTCGCTAATTTCCAGATTCCATACGGCTTGTTTGCTAAACAAAAGCGAATGATGGAGATTGCTAAAAGCGATCGCAGGATGTTTGATGAGATATATCCATGCGGCTTGCTGATTGTTGTTAGAGATTTGAGGGGGGATGGAATTGGCTACCGTGAGATTCGCAATTTTATTTGTAATTTCTGGATTGTTTAAATCCACCAAGCTCTGTAACCATGCTAGGTCTTGGGTCTTTTGGGCGATGGTGATCCATCCTTGTAGGATTAAGCGATCGCTTTGAGGATGATGGGCTGCTTGAATGAGATCCTCTGTCGATAGGGTAAATTGCTGATGCCAGAAAGATAAGGGGACTGCGATTAAGTCTTGGAAGAACCACGAAGCCCGATCGCCTACTTGACTATCTGCACTTTTGGCTTCGATGCCATCCCTTGCCATCTCCGCTGTATGGCTATTGGGCAACTCTACCGTAAAATAATGCCGATCCTTTTGATCCTTTATGCGCTCTAGTTTGATTAAATTCTCAATTCTAGCGATCGCTCTTTGCACAAATCGTGATTCAGGTAAATAGGTGAGTAGATTGATGGCAGTCCGTCGTACTTCCTTACTCCGATCGTCCAGCAAGGATTCCAGAAAAGGCTCATCTTCCATGCTTAAATTCGTGATGCAGAGCTCTAAAAATGCCGTGCGATCGCTAGCACTTTCCTGTTTCCAGCTAGACTCTAATTTTTGTCGGGCTTGCTGGGGGGCTTGGCGACGTAACTTAGTGAGCCAGAGCAATCGTGATGCTTTACTACCTGTATCCCATAGGGCTTCATCGTCATCATCACCAGCTAAATAGTTCCATTCAGGATTTTGAGCTGCTAGCCATTGTCCCCTTTTGCCAACGACTCTAGCGATCGCCTCCCGTAATTCTGAATGACGTTTGCCCAAGGATAATAATGCAGGTAGATTCCTCTCGTTTACCCTTTGTCCTGCATCAGCAAGAGCTTGGAGCAGGTTGGGTAAAGCTGGATCGCGATCGCCATTGATCATGAGAGATAGATAGTGATCGGTGCGATCGCTGCAACGGGGTAAATCCTCTAGGTCGCATGGAGAGCCGAGTGATGTATTATCTTGCAGCGGCAACTGTCCAGCTTTTGCATATAGAGTGATGCTGCTGATGGTATCTAATAAAGCTGATTCCTGATTAGTCGCATCGATACTTGCCAGCAATTTACCTAAATCTCCCTCCGTCGCGATCGGCGTAAAAGACTGTCTCTGCGTACCGATTAAGGCGATCGCAGTAATGTTTTTTAATAATGAAGACGCAAATATATTCATTAAGGTTTTCCTGATTCAGGTTCTCATTTTGATTTTCTTCGAGAATCTTGGGCAAGTTTTGGCGATTGTTAGTATGAAAATATTCCCTTTATTTGGGGTTTATTTGGGGTTTATTGGGGGCAGTTTAAATAGTTATTTCCATTAAATCAAACATTATTTACCTGAAATCAGGGTTTGATTTGTTTGATTTGTTTGATTTTATGATATTTCAATGCTTTTCCACAGAATTTCTTTAGATTTGGCTATGGTTCTCTATCAGTAAAAAGTCGTAGCATGAATAAGTCTAAAAGTTTCGATACATTCCTTAGAAAAACAATATAAGTAGCTAAGTTTTATGGTCAAGCGATCGCTACAAGCATGTCCATTGGGTATTCAACAGGCAAAACGTTCCTTCGCCATAAAAGGATGGACGCAGGAAAATTTAGCAGGAGAAGTTAACCTCAAAACCCGCCAACCTATTTGGCGCTTTTTTACGGGTAAACCCGTGGATCGACATATTTTTATGGAAATTTGTTCGATTTTAGATTTAGATTGGCGTGAAGTTGCGGCTAATCCACCTGCGGAATTCCCAGAATATGGAGAGAATTTCAAAGCTGGTGCATTGGATATTGACAGCTTAGTCCGCGAAGTGCGATCGCAACACCATGAAAGCATTTGGCATCATTGCGGACTATTGCAATTACTAGATATTAGCCGTCCTGTCAGCATAGAAGATATCTATGTGGATGTTAATATTTTGGAAGAAGTCCCCAGTCAGAAATGGATTGATATTGCCGAGCTCCAAAATTTACAACCTTCAGAATTCGATCGCGTCGGTTTTGGAGCGATCCAGAGCAAGCAAGTATCGGGGATGAATGCGGTCGAAACTTACTCAAAGCTGAGAATGCTTGGTAAACCTGGAGCTGGGAAAACCACTTTTTTAAAATATTTGGCAATTCAATGCGATCGCGGAGAGTTTGCCGCCCATCAAGTTCCCATATTTATCAAGCTGAAGGATTTTGCTGAAGATGCAAGGGACAATGATAAGTTCAGCCTCCTCACCTATATCCGCCAGATCCTGCTTAACTCAGGTATACATAATCCCGCAGTGATTGAAACTTTATTGAAAGCAGGACGAGTCTTACTTCTCCTCGATGGGATAGATGAGGTACTGCATGAAGAGATATCCTTAGTGCTGCGCGAGATTTGTAAATTTTCGGATAAGTTCCATAAAAATCAGTTTGTGGTCACCTGTCGGACTACGGCTCAAAAGCTACAAAACTTTGGATTTACCGATGTTGAGCTTGCGCCATTTACTCAATTACAAATTACGACCTTTGCCAAAAAATGGTTCTCCACCTTTGCCAAAGATCAGTTGGAGTTAAATGAAGAGAAGTCGGAAGAGTTTATGGAGAAGTTGGAACGATCCGAAAATTGGAAACTTCGTCAAATGGTCGTTACGCCCTTATTTCTCCATCTCGCCTGTTGGGTGTTCCATGCCCAAGGGAAATTTCCTAGTAAACGAACAGAATTTTACAAACAGGGCTTAGATCTCCTACTGGGTAAGTGGGATGAGATTAAGGGCATCGAACGGGACAATATTTACCGAGGATTTGCCTTGCCTCAAAAGCTGAAATTACTCAGTCAACTGGCGGCGATTACCTTTGAGAAGGGCGATTATTTTTTCGAGCAACGCAAGATCGAACAGTATATTGGCGACTATTTAAAACAGTTGCCCGATGTCACTTCGGAACCAGAAGAACTTCAATATGCTAGCGAGTCGGTATTGAAAGCGATCGAATCTCAGCATGGACTATTGATCGAACGGGCAAGAGGAGTCTTCTCTTTTTCCTATCTTGCTTTTCAAGAGTATTTTACCGCCCGAAATATTGTCGCTAGTCATAATCTCCAAGCCCTTGATCAAGCTTTGGAGGGGCTGGTGAGCCATCTCACCGATCCGCATTGGCACGAGATCTTTCTCTTAACCTCGTCAATGCTGCGTAGTGCTGATTCGTTGATGCAATTGATGAAGCAGCAGATTGATGCTTTAGTTGCCAAAGATCCCTATCTACAGGAGTTTTTAGTATGGGCAAGTAGTAAAACCCAAACTCTGCCTACGGAATCAAAAGATGCAACGATCCGCGCCTTTTATTTAGCCCTATCGCGATCGCCACATCAGGTAGCAGATTTCGCCCTTGCCTGTGCTCTCGATCAGGGGCTGATGCTTGACACTGCTCTAGATAATCTCGTACTGGAATGCGCGGTTAATCAGAGCCCTGACTTTGCCCATGCCCATCTATGTGGCGATGCTCTCAGTAACATTTTGGGAATAGTGATCGATGCTGGGTTCCAAAAATCTTTGCAACAACTGTACGATCAACTACCCAAGGAGCGGCAAGGGTTAGAGGATTGGTGGAAACCTCATCATGACAATTGGGTAGAGCAATTGCGGCAAACGACCAATCATTATCGTAATGTGAACCATGATTGGTCATTTAGTGCCGAACAGCAGCGGGTTCTCCAAAGCTATTATGATGCTAATCAGTTATTAGTTGATTGTTTGAATAGTAACTGTGAAGTGACTGCTGCAATTCGTCAAGAGATCGAAGCGACCTTACTTTTATCTCAACAGGAATTAGAAAAACGAGAATGGCAAGGAGAATGAATTGATAGATCGCTCATTTGGATTTTACGGACTTGCTTTTTTTGGAATTATTGGACTACGCTACTTTCTCATGGCAGGTGGAGCCTATTGCTTATTTTATCAGCCCTTCAAGAGTATAGAGAGCGTATCCTTACCAAAGTCTCTTTCCCCAACTTGGCAAGCGATCAAGCATGACATTCAACTCTCAATCATATCATCGGCAATATTTGCGATCGCCGCTGCCTCCATTGTGACCGCCTATAACTTGGGAATAACCCGTTTATATAGCGATGGCGATCGCTATGGACTCTGGTACTTAGGGGTGAGCTATATCATCGTATTGATTCTGCAAGATACATACTTCTACTTTACCCATCGCTTCTTTCATCACCCCTTACTTTTTCCTTGGTTACATCAAGGACACCATCAATCACGACATCCGACCCCTTGGACATCCTTTGCCTTTGACCCTTTAGAAGCGATCGTTCAGTCCCTATTCTTGATGGCGATCGCTTTTATTATCCCGCTCCATTTTATTACCCTCATTGCTGTCCTCACGACAATGACGATCTGGGCGATCGTCAACCATCTAGGGCTTGATCGTTTGCCCCTCACCTTTCCTCATCATTGGCTTGGTAATTGGTTTATTGGTCCCGCCCACCATTCCATCCACCACCTTAAATACACCAAGCACTATGGTTTATACTTCACCTTCTGGGATAAATTCTTAAATACCGAAGATCTCAATTATTCTCCCAAAGCCTAAATACCAAGCCAGAGAGCGTACCGCCCCTGCGCGGGCGGTACGCTCTCTGGCTTGGCGAACCATCCCATCAAAATAGCCCAATGGGGAGGAAGAAATGACTGATAGATATTTAGTATGGTAAGGATGGGTGACACAAAGCGTCACCCATCCTTACCATACTAAATCCTTCCCTTTTTAGGATTAGCTGATTTCAATCTGATACCATAGCATCACAAGTAAAAACTACCCAATTCAAGAGTAATGACCACTGAATCTATAAGTACAGCAACTCTACTAGAAAGGTTGAATTGGCGCTATGCCACCAAGAAGTTTGATGCAAATCAAACTATTCCTGAGGCTACATGGCAAGCATTGAGCGAGTCCCTTGTCCTTACTCCTTCCTCCTATGGTTTACAACCTTGGAAGTTTTGGGTGATTACCAATTCCGAGATCAAAGCCGCATTGAAGCCTGTTTCTTGGAATCAAGATCAGGTAACTGATTGTTCTCATTTTGTCGTTTTTTCAATTAAGAAAAACCTAACCGCCGAACATGTCGATCACTTCGTGGAAAGAACTGCTGAAGTCCGTGGAATTCCTGCCGAATCCCTGTCAGGCTACCGCAACATGATGGTTGGTGATGTCATATATGGTCCTCGAAGCCTGACCGTTAACGAATGGGCAACCCGCCAGACCTATATTGCTTTGGGTAACTTTATGACTGCGGCGGCTTTATTAGGTGTAGATACCTGCCCAATGGAAGGACTAGATCCTGCTAAGTACGATCAGATTTTAGAACTACCCAGTAAGGGCTATGCTACCGTAGTCGCCTGTGCTGCGGGATACCGCGCTAGCGATGATAAATACGCAGAATTGGCAAAAGTCCGTTTTGCTGATTCAGAAGTAATTGAAACTTTAGCCTAATCTCTACTGCCATCCCCAAAAAAGATGAGTGGCGGCGCGAAGCGCCGCCACTCATCTTTTTTTTGATTTCTCTGTGCAGCTTAAATTTTGTACCATAGTTAATCAATTCATCCAATTCATTCCATAAATTAATCCGTAGATTGTCAAAGTAGTTACAGCCTGATTACTTTGAGTAAAGCAATGACAATCATCAGAAATAAGCGTGCTGTAGGTTTCTTCTCTAGCCATGAGGAAGCAGAGGATGCACTCAATCAATTGCGAGAAGGAAAATTTCCCATGGATCAAGTATCGATCATCGCCAAAGATACCGATCGCTTTAAATCCAATCCATCTGAATATGGGGTAAAGACCAGCGCGGTCGCTGGTGGTGCGATCGCGGGTGGAACCGTGGGTGGGATTGCGGGATTGTTAGTTGGATTAGGAACATTGGCTATTCCTGGAATCGGCATGATTGTCTTGATTGGAACTACGGCCGCAGCGATCGCAACGACTTTAGCGGGTAGTGCGATCGGTGTCATAGCAGGCAGTTTGGTCGGTGGATTAGTTGGGCTAGGAATCCCCGAAGATAAGGCACAGATCTATCACGATCACATTGTCAATGGCAGCTATTTAGTCATCGTTGATGGCTCGGAAGCCGAAATCATTCAAGTTGAAGATATTCTCAGACACAAGGGAATTCATGAATGGGGAGTTTACAATATTCCTGCATCCAGAAATTACCTCGAACCTGTCGTAAGTTTATAGTCTAGTTACTAAGATTGACTATTTTTAGTGATTTAAAATAAGAATAGTCTTTCGTAAGTTTTGTATCAAATTCAATCAAACTATTCAATTCATTCTATAGATCATGCAATCAGTTGCAAGGATGAATATAGATAGCAAACTATTAATTCAAGCTAAATTATTTAAGTCAAATTAATAGTTGTCAAACAAAATCAATAAGAGACAAATACATGAGCTTACAAGACAAAGCGAAAGCCACAGCTAAAAATATTGAAGGCAAATTACAAGAGGCTGTAGGAGATGTAACAGGAGATCCTAAGACTCAAGCTGAAGGAAAAGCGAAACAAGCTGAAGCTACCGCTCGCCAAACCCTTGAAGATGTTAAAGATGAAACCAAGAAAATTATTAAATAATAATTTTTATTGTTCCCCAAAGATTAGATTGTGAATACAGTCTAATCTTTTTACTTAGATTTTTATCCCCCCATAAACAGCAATGATAAATATAATTTGGACTGGGATTGGCGTACTTCTAATTCTCTGGCTATTAGGATTCTCAATTAATATTGGTGGTGGATTAATTCATCTACTATTAGTTTTGGCAGTAATTGGTATTGTCTATAATATATTCATTGGTCGCCGCATTATCTAATCAATCAATATTTACCAATTATTTACCATTTACATACAGACTAACTTACTTTCTCAAGAGCTAAAAATGAACAAAGATCCTTACGATGAAAGTAATTCCGAACGTCGACAAGATCTAAGAAATGAAGAGGAAACTTTTCGCCTTAAACAATATACAGGAAGAATAGAAGTTGGGAGAAGAAGAGAAATATTTGCTTGGATTATTAATAGTATTTACTTCTTAGTTGGAGCGTTGGAAATTTTATTATTCCTGCGTTTTTTATTGCGTTTCACAGGGGCAAATCCCCAGAATGAATTTACTCAGTTCATTTACAATTTATCCGCTCCTTTCATGGCTCCATTTTCGACCTTATTTATTAGTCCCACTGCCAATGCTGCCGTTAATATTTTTGATATTAATATTCTCATTGCCATTGTTGTTTATTCACTAGCTGGTTGGTTAGCTGTTAGGTTTGTCCAATTCATTTACAACCGACCTTAAACTTTAACCAACTGATTATAATTTAAGTCCAGATTCATAGCCTGTATTACAATTCAGCAGTAATACAGGCTTTATTTTTGATTTAATTGTCCCTAGTTATCTTGATATATAGCTATCCTAAATCATTTGTAGATTTTGGGGTTTGTGGAAGCGCACCCCTTTGGGGTGCGCTTCCACAAACCATTTAGGATTGCTATATGCATCCAGCAGCATTTTGTGCAGAGTTTATCGCTATAGTGATTAATTTTTGTAACGTAATCAAGCAATTCAAATAATTCATTTCAAAGATAATTAAATTATTTGTCAACATAATAAAAAGAGGTTGCTTTAATCAAACAATTCCTCACTATACCAAAGCTAAAAATGGCGTAACCATTTTTAGCTTTTCAAATCCTTAATAGGTTTGATTTTTAATTCATGAAAGTGTGACAACACCTTCGTGAATTGGTATTAGACTGTCATCGGAAAAACTTAGCCAATAAAATCTTTGGATATCAATATGTCACTAAGTAATTCTAGTCAATCTCTCAAATTGTCAAACAATAATTCCGAAAATCCTGACCATCTAAACCAGTATCTCCAAGGGTTTGAAGATGAGGAGCTGAAAATTTATCAAGGATCGTCGATCGCCAAAGATATGGATCGATGGAACCCTGTCGAAAGTAGACAGAAAATTGATGAGACCCGAACGGGCAATTTTTTCGGCGGAAGAATGGGGCTAGAGAACCCTAATGAGCATAGAAGCGATCGCTTTAATTGCCCACAGTGGTGGATTGAACTCTTTACCGCGAAACCTTTCTGTCTCTATTATTTTGGTGCTTTTCAGACCTTTCAAGAAGCCAGAATTTTGAAACAGGGTTTTAAACAAGATTTACTCGACGAAGGAGCTAGTATTGTTTGCCTTACCATCAAATACTGCTCACCTAATCAGGTAACGATTCCCTGTTCCGAATTAACTTCTCAAGAATTTGAACGATTGCTATCAGAGGTATCTGATAACTAAGCTTCGATAATTATCCGCAAATTACCATGTTTTTTGTTGACACGACAGGTTGTCGTGTCACTGGTTCTTATGCCCGAACGCTCAAAGTCAAGATCGATAACTGCCTCACCAATTCGCAAGTTATGAATGGAAATATTCCCAATTGAAAGCGGTAAGGCAGGATCGATAATATGGAGTTGCTGGGCGGGTGCATTGGGAACCAGATTGACGATCATGGCAATTAATTGGAAAATCGTTCCCGTTGCCCAAGCTTGGGGCGAACAAGCCACAGGATATTGAACGGGGGAGCTAAACCCATCATGTTCGTATCCGCAAAATAGTTCGGGCGGTCGATGATAGGGCTGGGATAGGGTCATATTAATCAATCCTTGAGCAACGTCTAAGGATTGGTCGATGAGATTAAGCGATCGCAAGCCAAGGGCAATGAGGCTATTATCATGGGGCCAAACAGAACCAACATGATATCCCAAGGGATTATAGGCAGGAGAAAGCGTACTCAGTGTCCGAATTCCCCAACCGTTATACATATCAGGCTCTCGCAATCTTGCGGCGACCATCAAAGCCTTGTCATGCTCAAAAATACCGAGATTTAAGCAATGTCCAGGATTAGAAGTAATACTATCAACGGGCTTACCTTCACCATCGAGAGCAAGGGCACAATAGTTTTGATCGGGAAGCCAGAAATCCCGATTAAATCTTGCTTTCAGGTCTTTAGCCTGCAATTGCCAGCGGGTGGCAAAATCTGGTAAGTTCTTTTTAGTAGCCAGTTCGCTCATCCGAATCTTGGCCGCATAAACATATCCCTGCACTTCCGATAGGGCGATCGCACCTTGAGCCAATTCCCCATTACGATTGACGATACAATTTTCTGAGTCTTTCCAACCTTGGTTCACTAATCCCCGTTTAGAGCGACGATGGTAAGTGAGATAACCCGTGTCTTTGCAGTTGCGATCAATCCATTCCATCGCAGCGATCGCATTTGACCATAACCGATCAAGCAACTCATTATCCGCAGTCCAAGCGTAATATTCAGCATATAACATCAACCAGAGCGGAGTCGCATCAACAGTGCCATAGTAAGGCGTATGGGGAATCTCTTGACAACGCGCCATCTCTCCCAATCGAATCTCATGCAAGATCTTGCCTAACTCTTCATCGCGGGACTCATCTTCAGTTTTACCTTGATATTGAGCCAGAATTGACAGGGTTTCACGGGCAATCGTAGGATCTAAAACCAAGGTCTGGGAAGCGGCAATAATGGAATCTCGACCAAATAAAGTAGAGAACCAAGGAACGCCTGCGGAAAGAAATCGATGCCCTTCAAAGGTCTGTCTGAGTAAATAAATATCTTGGACAGCCCGATCGATCGCTAGATTTAGAGCTTCATTATCGGTACGAATGGTAGTGATGTTATCTGTCCAAGCAGTCTCTTCTAGCAACTCTTCATTTTTGGCTTGAGCAAAGTTAATCGGGACACTCACCATCGAAGTAGGACGATTATTAGTAAATAAATGAATCCGATACCCTAAGGTCACCGACTGGTGACTTGCCAGCTTTAATTGCCAAATGGCAGTATATCCCTCGATCGCATCGGGCTGAAGCGAATTAAACTGAATGCGCGATTCCATCAATACATTATCTAGTCCTAGATAAGCAAGGACGATTTCTCGTTCGTTCGCGATCGGTGAATCAAGATCAAACTCCGCCACAGGAGCAATTTTATCTACCGCAGAAGCAATATACCTTAATAAATCCCCCCTTTTCTCTCGCTTATTACCTCTAACCTCAAATAAATCTAGGAAATCCGCATCAAAACTAATACTCATCGTAAAGCTGATCGGAATTGTATTGTAGTTAGTGACCTGTATTTCTTCAAACAAGCCCCCTTTGATCATGATTTCCCGATGAATGCCGATCGTTTCCGTTTTAATACCACTTTCTAGATCGCCAATATGACGGTTAGAACATAGGATGGTCATATCAAAGCCTTTACGAGCCGTACTACTAAACGAAACTGGCGATCGCCCTTCAATCTGTAATTCCAAGCGGCTCAAAAACCTCGTATCCCGACAAAATAAACCCATGCTGCTCTCAATTCCTTCAGCACGACAGCCCGTATCGTAGATATTGCCCAAGGTATCGGTAATTAAGAACAATTCATTATCTTTGAGGGTGAGGGTCGAAATTGGGCGATCGCCAATTTCACAAACCCAAGGAGAAACAGGCATTTCACTGGTCGGGATAAAATTCCGACCATCAATTTCAACAACGGTATTCATGATAATTCCGAACAATAATGAAGCTGACCATAGGGAAGATTACAGGTAGCTCAGCATAATTAAAAACCAAAACCAGAGAGCGTACCGCCCGCGTAGCGGGCGGTACGCTCTTCTAGGGTTTAAGCTTACTTATGCCTAGCTACTTACTTGCGTGGCATTGACCAATATTCTTTGGGAGAGAGTAGAATTCAGGATATTCTTGGAGTCAGGCTTACTGAAGTAGCGAGATTGCTCATGCATAATCGACTGAGCCAATATATGCCGATACAGTTCGCTGAGTTGAATTGCCACACCTCCCCAAGTAAATCGCTGATTGACATTAGCTGAGGCTTGCTTTCGCATCTTTCTTGCCCATAACTCATCAAAGAGAATGCGATACATCCCATTAGCAAAGGCAAGGGTATCTTGTGGAGGAACTAACAGCCCTGTTTGCTCAGGAATAATCGTAAACTTTAAACCGCCCACATCAGAAGCAACTACGGGAGTACCACAGGCCATCGCCTCGATCGCCACTAATCCAAAGGGCTCATAATGGCTGGGAATCACGCAGATATCCGCCGATGTGTAGTAGAGAGGCAAAATATCATGACCGATCTGCCCCGCAAACATCACATCCTCATAGAGCCCTAGTTCTAATACAAGATGTTCGATCCTCGCTCTTTCTACACCATCAGGCATATGCGGAGAACTCCCGCCGACAATGATCAATCTGAGTTTTTTGTCACTCTGCTCCTTTAGTAAAGCAAAAGCGCGTACTAAGGTTTCAATCCCCTTACGCGGATCGAATCTACCCACATATAAAATAATTTGTTCCTGAAGAGATAACTGCAATTGTTTACGTGCGTCGGTTTTCGACATCAATCGAAAATTGCTCGTATCCGTTCCACAGGGAATCATTTCAATCCTGCCATAGGCGGAAACCTGCGATCGCAAAATCTCTGCCTCCTGAGGGCTAGTAGCAACAATGCAATTAGCTCTCTCTAAGATCTCCCGTTCGATCTGCATACGCATATCCGCAATGGAAGGTTGATTTACCGATTGATACTTCACGACTCCGAGGGAATGGTAAGTATGTAAAACCTGTACCGAGCTTGTTTTTTGGAGTTCTAAACCCACCCAAGCCGAAAGCCAATAGTTGGTATGAATTAAAGGATAATGCAGCCCTTGAGATGCTTGAAATGCTTGAAATGACTGCACAAACTCAGGCATATGCTCTAATAATTTATCCCTAGGGATATAGCTCTGTTTACCTGCCTTGAGCCTAATTGTCCGACAATAAGGAGAATGTTGAACAATATCATCATCATCGGGATTCACTTTGCGGGTAAACATATCCACTTGCCAGCCTAATTTTGCCAAGTTTTCACCCACATGACGAACATAGACATTTTGTCCGCCTGCTTCTTCTAAGCCAATCTCTGCGGCAGGATCGGCATGGTCTGAGATGAGTGCGATCGCCTGTCGATTTAAACTTTTCATCGGTTATCTCCTATCTCACTGCCAAAGTCTTAACATGACCATTGCGCGAATACTTTTCCGCCAAGATTTTTTGATAGACCGCTTCATAGCCATCGGCCATATGCTTCGCTGTAAAATTCAGCAAGATATGCTCACGACAGGCTCGACGATCAAGAAGAGCTACCTTAGCGATCGCGGCGACACATTCGGCGACATTTTGGCAGAGAATGCCCGTCAGCCCATCGGCAATGATTTCTGGAACCGAACCCAAAGCGATCGCAATTACAGGGGTTCCTGTCACCATCGACTCAATCATTACCAAACCAAAGGGTTCTTGCCAAGTAATCGGAAAGAGCGTTGCCACCGCACCACCCATGAGGATACTTTTCTGCTCATGATTTGCCTCGCCGAGAAATTCAATTTGAAATCCATCAATATGGGGTTTAATTTCTCGTTCAAAATATTCCAAATCAATCTCATCTACCTTACCAGCCATTTTTAGATGCCAACCCGACTGCTTAGCAATTTCTACAGCTAAATGCGCTCCTTTCTCAGGAGACATTCTTCCCAAAAAAGCAAGATAGGGCGGATGATCGGGCTGAAGATGGAACTTATACGTAGTAGGATCGATACCGTTATAGATCGTAGCTACATAATTTAATCCCAAGCGAGTCTCTCTTTGGGAGTTAGAAATGCTAATAAAAGGCTGATTGCGCACATGGGAAAACATCTTTTCATTATCGGCAGTAAAAACTCCATGTAGGGTATGAATTGTCGGAGTTTTGACTAGGGTTGAATAGGGCATTGAGACGCAACCCACATGGGAATGAATAATGTCAAATTCATCGGCTCTTTCATAAACGCGATTCATATTCAACATGTCATAGATGCTATATTCATGAACGCTTGTATCTAGGCGCAGCGCCTTGGGATGTACAGATTCTAATTTGGAATGAGTAATCGAATCTCCTGACGCAAATAGTGTAATATCATGACCGCGCCGAACTAATTCTTCAGTCAATAAACTCACTACCAGCTCAATACCTCCATAAGCGGGAGGGGGAACCTGTTCCCATAATGGAGCAACTTGAGCAATTCTCATTATTAATCTCCTATTTCTAACTTTTTGTGCAGTCGATTAAGAAGGTCTACCGTTGATTTTGAGGGTGGGAATAACACTTAATAACTAGAACATAACTAGAACATAACAGAGCGATGTTTGAATTAATGTATATGTAAGCGTTCCAAGACAGGAGAAATATCAGGAATGTTCATAATTTCTCCCAACTTTGAAACCCGCTCAAGGTTCAAATATCCAAAAATATTATCAAAAAATATATTTCGGCGATCGCTATTTAGAATTCAACTAAAATTCAACTATAGGAATACCAAAGATGCCAAAAGATGGGTGGCAGCACTTCATGCCGCTACTCTATTTAACGGTTCTATTTGTAAGTAGCTAAGCATAAATAAACATAAAATCCCTATAGCCTGAGATACTTGTATAGGGCATGACATAAGCGGATCGGACTTTATTTTTAACCATATCTACAATAATAATGACTACCCCCAATCGTATGACTCTTGTTGTGAAGGTAGCCCAGACTTTAAGGTTTTTAGCTTATTTGTCTTTAGTTTATTTTTTGCTGCTTATGCCGTTAAGTTATACCAATTCACGAAGGTGTGACAACACTTTTGTAAATTAAAAGCTAAACCTAGTAAGGATTTTCAAGTTAAGCAATGGCTACGCCATTGCTTAACTTGGTATTACAGCGATATTGGGGAATGGGAAAAGTTCCAACTTTTTAAGAACTGTAATTGGGTTGGTGGATATCTAGAAGCTAAACGAAGTATCATTCCATCAAACTTAAATCTAGACAAGCTCGACTAATCATGACGCACCTATTTACACCATTACAACAGCGCGGCATTACCTTTCGCAATCGCATTGGTGTTTCTCCAATGTGTCAATACTCTAGTATCGATGGCTTGGCTAACGACTGGCATATCACCCATTTGGTCAGTCGGGCGATCGGAGGCGCAGGGCTAGTATTTACCGAAGCGGCCGCTATAGAACCTGAAGGAAGAATTTCTCCTAGTGACTTAGGAATCTGGTCAGATGATCATGTCGAAAATCTCGCAAAAATTAATCAACAGATCCATCAGGCTGGCGCGATCGCAGGGATTCAACTCGCCCATGCGGGACGTAAGGCAAGCTGCGCCGTACCTTGGGAGGGTGGTAAACCAATTGATGAAACGCAAGGGGGCTGGCGACCCGTATTTGCGCCTAGCGCGATCGCTTTTAATCATCCTGATAGTCCCCTCCCTCAAGCACTGGATTTAACAGGAATTAACAGGATTAAGCAGGCGTTTATTAATGGGGCGAAACGGGCCATAGAAGCAGGATTTCAGGTCATCGAACTTCACGCAGCTCACGGCTATCTTCTCCATGAATTTCTCTCGCCTTTAAGCAATCAGAGAGAGGATGAATATGGTGGCAGTTTTGAAAATCGTATTCGTCTATTAGTAGAAGTGGCGACTGACATTCGGGCTGTCGTTCCCGATCGCTATCCTATCTGGGTCAGGATCTCCGCGAGTGACTGGATTGAAAATAGCTGGGATATCGAACAGAGCGTAGCCCTAGCCCATAAACTCAAAGAACTAGAGATCGATGCGATCGATGCTTCTTCGGGTGGGATTATCCTCGGTTTAGGCTCGCAGATTCCCGTCGGAGCAGGATATCAAACTGCCTTTAGCGATCGCCTTCGTCGTGAAACGGGAATTAATACTGCCGCCGTTGGTTTAATCACTAGTCCCGAACAGGCTGATCACATCATTCGCTCTGGGCAAGCAGATATGGTCTTGATCGGTCGTGCAATGCTGCGAGATCCTTACTGGGCAGCAAGAGCAGCCCAAAAATTGGGCTACAAAGAATTTAACTATCCCCATCAATATCAACGCGCTTGGTTCTAAATTTCAGAAAGTTGGTGCAAAGTACCAACTTTCACATTCGCCAACCAAAAATATGAACATACAACCCAATATCCCCAGTTCAATTCTCCTGCAACCCGATCCAAACAACGCTGTTGAAGCGATCGCACCTCAGCCCACAAACAAAGCTTTTCGGATTGGCGTACTAGCAAGGAGAGGAATCAGTCGAACCTTACAACTATGGCAACCTACGGCTGACTACTTAAGCAACCAATTAGGTCATACCTTTACCATCACTCCCTTGGATTTCAAACAGATTAATCCATCGGTAGCGAATGGTGAAGTAGATTTTATCGTCGCCAATTCTAGTTTATATATAGAATTTGAAACCCTATATGGCATCAAACGTTTAGCAACTCTCAAAAGAGCCAGAAGGGGAAAAGACTATACTGTATTTGGGGGAGTCATATTTCGGAGAAGCGATCGCCAAGATATCCAAACCTTGCAGGACTTAATCGGTAAAAATTTTGCAGGAGCTAACGAAAAGTCCCTCGGTGCATGGCAGGCAGCTTGGCGCGAATTTCATGCCCTAGGTATCGATCCACGTCGCGACTTTCTCTCTCTCCAATTTACGGGAACACATGATGCGGTCGTCTATGCGGTCAGAGATAGATTAGTAGATGCAGGCTCGGTACATACGGATACTTTAGAGCAAATGGCTTTGGAAGGAAAAATTCACCTCGAAGACTTCGAGATTATCAACCAACAAACCCAGTATGGCGAAGAATTTCCCTTTGCTCTTAGTACGAGACTCTATCCCGAACTCCCCTTTGCTGCTTGCCGTCAAGTTAATAATGACATCTCCGAGCAAGTAGCGATCGCCCTTTTTCAAATGAATAAACTTGCCCCCGAAGTGGCTCTAGCTGCAAATTCCCAAGGTTGGACGATTCCTCTGAGCTATGCGTCAGTCCATGAATGTCTAAGGGAATTACGCCTCGGCATCTATGCTGGCAAAAACGAGCTTGATTTTGACCTCGCCGTACAGGGCTCTAACAATGGCTGGTGGGACTGGAATATTGAGAACAACCAAACTTTTTACTCTACCCGCTGGAAGGAAATGCTGGGCTATGCCGAGGATGAAATCGCCAATAATATTAGCGAATGGGAACAACGTATTCATCCCGACGATCGGAATCTCTGCTTAGAAACATTACAGAACTATTTGCAGGGCAAAATTCCTGAATATCAACTAGAACATCGACTCCAACATAAAGATGGCTCCTATCGGTGGATTATCTCACGGGGGAAGATTCTCCGCGATATCCATGGTCAACCCTATCGCATGGCAGGTTCCCATGCTGACATTACCAAGAGAAGACTGGCTGAAGATGCGCTACGCGATTCCGAATCTCGACTTAAAGAGCAAACTCTCAAATTAGAAAAGGCTCTCCAAGATTTGCAGGAAACCCAAACCCAATTAATTCAAACGGAAAAGATGTCTAGCTTGGGGCAACTGGTGGCAGGTATCGCCCATGAGATTAATAATCCTGTCAATTTTATTCATGGCAATGTCAATTGTGCCCATGATTACATCGACAATCTGATCAGCTTACTGAATTTATATCGCCAAACCTATCCCCAACCTGCGCCAGAAATTATCGCTAAATCCGAAGAGATTGACCTCGAATTTCTACTGAGCGATTTACCCCAACTCTTAAAATCCATGCAAGTAGGGACTGAGCGAATTGCCAAAATTGTCCTTTCTCTTCGCAGTTTCTCCCGACTCGATGAAGCCGATCGCAAAGCCGTCGATATCCATGCAGGCATTGATGACACCCTTTTAATTTTGCAATACAACTTAAAAGCCAAGGGCAATGCCAGCAAAGTCAATGTCATTAAGGACTATGGGGACTTACCCTTAGTAGAGTGCTATGCAGGGCAGCTCAATCAAGTATTTATGAATATCCTCAGTAATGCGATCGATGCCTTCCCCAAAGAATCCGAGAATCCCACCATTCGCATTAAGACCGAATTAAACGGCGATCGCGCCATCATTTCGATTTCCGATAACGGTACGGGGATGAATTCTAACGTCCAAAAGAGTTTATTCAATCCCTTCTTTACAACTAAACCCGTTGGGCAAGGCACGGGACTGGGTTTAGCCATTAGCTATCAGATTGTCGTTGAGAAGCATGGGGGCACTTTACAATGCCAGTCCGAACTAGATAAAGGAACGGAATTTCGGATCGAGATTCCCGTAAATGCAACTATGTGAATGCTCTTCGCATTAAGTAGCTAGGCATAAGTAAACCTAAAACCGAGAAGAGCATACCGCCCGCACAGCGGGCGGTATGCTCTCTGGTTTTGGTTTTTAATTATGCCGAACTACTTACTCATTCTTAGACCACTATCCGCAAATCAGCCCCCGAAAAAACTTGCTTTTACGATCCCAAAATGTTAGCGTTTATTGATTAATTTACGGTATTAACACAAGATTACCGTAGATTATTGCTTTATTTGGTGTTTTATAGCAAAACTAAAAATGGCTGCGCCATTTTTAGTTTTGCTATAAAACCTGTGGTTGAGAGAAGTCGAAGCCTCTCTCAACTCATTTCTCAAATCATTTCTCAAATCATCTAGACTCCCTATGGATGCTGGTGGAAATCTACTCAGTCCCGCTAGCTTAGACTAAAAATTTTGGTATGAGAAAGGAATCTCTTTCTTTACCGCCCTATCAACCTCAACCTAATTCCAAAGCCAAAATCTATGTCCGACAACTATCGTTTTGAAACGCTGCAAATCCATGCGGGGCAAAAGCCTGACCCTACCACCAATTCTCGCGCCGTTCCTATTTACCAAACTACTTCCTATGTATTTGATAGTGCCGATCACGGCGCAAATTTATTCGCCTTAAAAGAATTTGGCAATATCTATACGAGGATTATGAATCCCACCACCGATGTGTTCGAGCAACGCATCGCAGCCCTTGAGGGGGGAGTCGCCGCACTGGCAACCGCCAGCGGTCAAGCTGCCCAATTTTTAGCGATCGCCACCCTTGCCCAAGCAGGCGAAAATATTGTCGCCACCAGTTATCTCTATGGCGGTACTTATAATCAATTCAAGGTCACCTTGCCCCGTTTGGGTATCAATGTCAAATTTGTAGATGGCGATAAACCTGAGGATTTTCGCCAAAAGATCGATGAAAATACTAAGGCTCTCTATGTCGAAACGATCGGCAATCCTCAGTTTAATATTCCCGATTTTGAAGCCTTAGCTGCGATCGCCCATGAACATGGCATACCTTTAATTGTGGATAATACCTTTGGAGCAGGCGGTTATCTGGCGCGTCCGATCGAGCATGGAGCCGATATTGTCGTGGAGTCCGCCACCAAATGGATCGGCGGTCATGGCACTTCAATTGGGGGAGTAATTGTGGATTCGGGCAAATTCAATTGGGCTAATGGCAAATTCCCGATCTTTACCGAACCATCACAGGGCTACCACGGCTTAAACTTCCATGAAACCTTTGGCAATATCGCTTTCATCATTCGCGCTCGTGTCGAAGGATTGCGAGATCTAGGGGCGGCCATCAGTCCCTTTAATTCTTTCCTATTATTGCAAGGATTAGAAACCCTATCCCTACGGGTCGATCGCCATGTACAAAATGCCCAGCATCTCGCCGAATGGCTGATCCAACAGCCTCAAGTGGCTTGGGTCAATTATGCGGGATTACCCGATCACCCCTATCACGATCGCGCCAAAAAATATTTGCGGCATGGCTTTGGCACGGTCTTAAACTTTGGTATCAAAGGTGGTTTAGAGGCAGGACGGAGCTTTATTAATGCCGTCAAACTTGCCAGCCATCTGGCTAATGTTGGGGATGCCAAAACCCTCGTCATTCATCCCACCTCCACCACCCACCAACAACTATCGACTGCCGAGCAGCTATCGGCGGGCGTTACCCCCGATCTCATTCGAGTTTCCGTTGGTTTAGAACATATTGAAGATATCAAAGCCGACTTCGAGCAAGCATTTCAAACAATTGCAGCTTAAGGAACTCTATGAAATACAGGCAATTTATCGCCGATCGCACAGAGTTTTATCAAATTCCCTATCCCCTCGCCTTAGAGTTAGGCAATACGCTGTTTGAAGTCCAAATTGCCTACCGCACTTGGGGAACTCTGAACGCGAAAGGGGATAATGCCATCCTCATTTGTCACGGCTTCACGGCAAATGCCGATGCGGATCTGTGGTGGCATGAACTATTTGGCGAGGGCAAAATTTTCGATCCTTCAGTGGACTTCATCGTTTGCAGCAATATTTTGGGGAGCTGTTACGGAACCACTGGAGCCGCCTCGATCAACCCTGCTACGGGCAAAACCTATGGTGCAAATTTCCCTGCAATTACCATCCGCGACATGGTGCGATCGCAAGCAGCTCTCATGGATGGGCTGGGAATTAAACAATGGAAACTAGTTACAGGAGGCTCTCTCGGCGGGATGCAAACCCTAGAATGGGCGGTCATGTATCCCGATCTGATCCGCGCGATCGCCCCCATTGCCACCTCAGGGAGACATTCCGCTTGGAGTATTGCCCTTGGTGAAGCCCAAAGGCAAGCCATTTATGCCGACCCCCATTGGCATCATGGTTTCTACGATCAGTTTTCCGATCAGTTTTCCGATCAGTTTCATGATCAACCAGAGGAAAAGGTAAAGCCCGATCAAGGACTAGCGATCGCTCGAATGATTGCGACCTGTTCCTATTACGGTCATCTCGATTTTGAACAAAGATTTAGCCGTCAAGTGGAAAGCTCTGGCAATTTTGCGATCGTCAATTATCTCCAGCAAGAAGGGCAAAAATTAGTGGCTCGCTTTGATGCTAATGCCTATGTGTCACTAACTAAGGCGATGGATACCCACGATCTAGGACGCGATCGCGGTGACTACTACCAAGTATTAGCCAATATTCCACACCCCACGATCGTCGTCGCCACGGGTTCCGATCTGCTCTACTTTGCTCAGGAGCAAGAAGAACTAGCCCAGTTTATTCCTCAGGCAAAGTTAGCTTGGTTAGATTCTATTCATGGTCATGATTCTTTTTTGATCGCCCTAGAACAACTCAATCAAATCATTAAAACCAATCTCTTTCCATAACGACTAATACCAATTCACTGAAGTGTGACAACACTTCAGTGAATTAAAAACTCAACGCAAAATCGGGGAAGTTAGTAGGCTTAACCAATTGATTAGGAATAGTATCTTGAGCGAGAGCCAAAGCAAATCTGAGTTGTCTTTAGCAGATATACCTCCCATATAGAGCTTTTATCTACTTCATTGAACATTGCCGCGATCGCTACTTGGTAAACCATAAGGCTCAATACCATTGTCTCTAAGCACAGACAGATAATAATCACGCTCTCTACGAATATCGTCATCTAGTGCAAAACCTTCACCTAAAACAGCTAAGTCTCTTTCTAGCTGCTTATTTTGTTGAGATAGCCGATCATTGCGCTCCTGCTCAGTACGAATTACACCAAAAGCATTATCAAACCTTCGCTCTAGAGATTCAGTGGTTAGGGAAACTGTCAAAAGTAATGCTGAACGATTACCGCGAAAACTTTCCCAAGCCCAATAAAGAGCAACTAGCTCTAGTGGTAAACCTCTAACTCTTGTTTGACCTTGAGATCCGCCTTCTCCTATATCAACAGTTAAATTTTCTGGGTTATAGGTATCAGTAGACTCATCAGGTAAAAAATCGAAAGTGCCTTGAACTTCTCCCAATAAGCGTTTGAGCGCCTTAGATTGCAAAAAATCGAAAGTGCCTCTAGCAGGTTTTCCGATACATTCAGCAGCTTGACTCAATGACATCCGATAGCTACCATCTGGCAACATGAAAGCATCAACAGTTAACGCCCCGATCGCCACAGTAGCGCGGGTTGCTTTGATTGACTCACTCATGCCCTTTTGGCTGTAGTGCGCGATCGCTCAATTTACCATCACGCTTAGCAGACTCGATATTATCTACAACCCAAGCATAAATTAGGTTTGAGACACTTCGCTTGTCTAACTTAGCAAGTGTCTCCAAATCTTTTTTCATATCAGCATCAAGATAGACAGCGACTCTTGGTAATTTTGATGGCAAGGTCTTCACAATCAACTCATTCACAAGATTTTACCCTTTAACAATGAGCATCAATATAGTACCTCTTATTATCTCTAAGTAGTGTTACCGTATGATATACGAAAAATGTAAAAATGATCACATAATCTCGTAAAGTTCTGCGATCGCACAATTTTGGCTAGCGTAGCCCCTAAAAGTAGTCATCAAGCTAAAAATCTTCCTCCCATTTCTAGATCGTTTTTGTAGAAAATTTCTAAACTACATAGATCATTTTTAGCTCAGATCAAGCTAAAATTTTCTGGATCGATTATGCCCATAAACAAATTTCCCATCATGGATATTTTTCACATACTATTCATACTCTCCATATTGATTGCTATCTATGTAATATATTGGAAGACAACACCAGAAGGTCGAGCATATGCTGCGGAAAGAGAGAAGGAAGCGGCACCATATTCTATTGAAAATATAGTAAAACCACTCAAAGAGAATCCTGATGATATTTCCTACGCAAATAGTATTCCATCGTTACTAAATCAAGGTAGTAGATATTATTCATATAATTACGGAACTATCTACAATCTTGTATTAGAAGTACTATCTGAGAATCCAGATAAAATTCATATAAAAACTTTATGTCTCACCATAGGAAGATTACACTATGGGAAATTAAGACCTGATAACAAAATAACTATATACGATGAACAAGCTATTCAAAATGATATTCTGATGCGTTCAAAGTAAGTAATGCTTGATGGAATGTGGGAAAACCAAAACCCAGTAAAGTTTTGAGATTCCCACAATGGCAATGCCATTTTGGGAATTGGTATAACTATCCCCCAAGAAGAGAAGGTTGGTGTAAAACGCCAACCTTCTCTTTTGTTTTTTTGATTTTGCGACAACCACAATAATTCCTTTCGATAATTCCTTTCAAGCTCTAGCAGTAGAAATATCTTGAGTCGCCGCCCATTGAGTAATATCTTGACGATTAATCGCCGCCGCCATCAAATCGGGAAATAGATCGGGCGTACAGGCAAAAGAAGGTACTCCAAAACTAGCGATCGCCGCCGTATTTCTACAATCGTAGGAAGGTGCGCCATCATCATTCAGAGCCAATAGCACAATCACTTGTACCCCTGAAGCCACTAAAGCCGCTACCCGTTTCAGCATTTCTTGATTATTTCCGCCTTCATACAGATCGCTAATCAAGATCAAAATCGTCTCCTGAGGCTGACGGATCAAACCCTGACAATAGGCTAGAGCTTGATTAATATCCGTCCCACCGCCCAATTGCGTACCAAACAAAACCTCTACGGGATCCTGCAATAATTCCGTTAAATCCACAACAGCCGTATCAAACACAACCATACTAGTTTTCACTGCAGGCAAAGTTGCTAATACAGCGCTAAAAATACCTGCATAGACCACCGAAGTCGCCATCGACCCACTTTGATCAACACAAAGAATAATATCGCGCAGCGAAGAACGCTTACGACCATAACCAATCAGAGTTTCGGGGATAATCGTCCGATATTCAGGCTGATAGCTTTTGAGGTTAGCGCGAATAGTCCGATGCCAATCGATTTCGTTATGACGGGGACGACGATTCTTAGTAGCCCGATTTAAACTGCCTAAAACCGCTTGTCTGGTAGGATTTTCCAACTTGCGTTGCAGATCTTCAACCACCCGTCGCACCACGAGCCTTGCCGTTTCCTTAGTTTTGCTAGGCATCACCCCACTTAACGACAAAAGATTAGAAACCAGATGCACATCGGGCTCGATCGCTTCCAGCATCTCTGGCTCCAGCAACATCCTCTGTAAATTCAGACGCTCTAGGGCATCCTGCTGCATGATCCGCACTACAGAAGTAGGAAAAAACTTACGAATATCCCCCAACCATCGCGCTACCTTGGGCGAAGAACTACCTAAACCACCTCGACGCTCTTGGGACATTTCAGGACTTTCATCATTACTATACAAAGCCCCCAAAGCTGCATCCATCGCCAGATCGCGATCGCTCAGACAAGCACCACCAATGCCATCGGCTGCCCCACCACCCAGAATCAATCGCCAACGGCGCAAACGTTGTTCTGTAGTTGAAAGCTGTGGCGATACCTGCGACTCTAGCATCTCTCTAAAATAGCTCTAACAAAAACGACCTAAATAACGACCTAAAAAACGATCTAAATGAAAAATGAATTTCCCCTTGATTTCTAAAAAAATACCAAAAAAAATATGCTAATACCCCTTTAAGTCCAAGTTCTACAAAAACTAGATAAAATTTCTAGATTTTTGCGATCGAATCTAGGGCGATCGCTGTATGCTTGATCTGATGTTTTCTGTCAATATCTGTCTATAGGAGATGGCAAGACGAGGTTTTTAACCATAAAAACCAAAAAAGCCAGTGTGAAGAAGACACTAGCCCTTTGATAACCCGAAGGTATTTAATAAACGGAAACGGACGAAATTTGCTGTGACAGGCAGATTTGTTCAATGCATCTATATCTTAACGCAAGATATAAGATTAGCAACAGTTTTTGCTGCAAATTTTTAAATTTTTTTTGCAAGCAGCAAAAACTAAGCGTTGAACTAGACCCAAAAAGTCTCCCCGTTTCCTGATTGAAGTCACTACAACCCTTGCAATCAGGACAATCTAGATGTTTTTCCAACTTTCAGCCCCGCCCGAACAGTCCCCAGCCCAGCCCAGCCTGAACCAGCAATATGGAGGTCAAAAATAATGAACCTCCCCAATAATCAGTATTCTTCCAGCAAGTTTTCACCTACTAAAAAGCATAATCCCTGCCCTATCTGCGATGACACTAAGGGCAAATGTCGCATAGTTGCCGATGATCAGGAGTTCATCCTCTGCATGACCCATCCCACGGATGTGGGACGACCCGATTGGCATTATCTCGGTGAAACGAGTGGTGGCTACTATGCAGGTAAGTATGTTAGAAAACGACAGGAGTCGGAGGCTGAGCGCTCTCAGCGTCAGTTGCTGAATCTCCAGTCTCGTCTCGCTAAACAAAAGGCGATGCGGGAAGGATGGGCGATGTTGCCCGATGCTTCCCAGCGAGATCAGCTCTATCGCTCCTATCTGCAAAGATTGACGCTGGATGATGTGGATCGCGACGATCTGCGGCGGCGTGGGCTCTCGGTGCAGGAGATTACGAGTTTAGGGGCAAAGTCGGTGAAGTCTGGCTATATTGTGCCTATTACCAATCCCAGTCGGCAGATCCTTGGGTTTCAAGTCCGTTTACGGGATGGCAGGTTGGGGCGCTATCGCTGGCATAAGCCTCTGGGTATGGCGGCGCAGCAGCAGAATGGGGAGTTGCCTCTGGCTTGTTATGGTTCTGTGACGGAGGATGGGCAGGTTGCCCATCATCGTATCCTTTTGGTGGAGGGAACTGGGGTGAAGCCTTTTCTGGCGGCGAGGTTGCGGGGCTGTCCTGCAATTGGTGCTTCGGGTGGGCAGTTTGTGGCGAGCAAGCTAACGTTGGCGAATTATTTGGCTGGGCTCGGAGCAAAAACTGGGTTAACGGTGCTGGAATATGCGGTGGATGCGGGGGATGTGGCGAATCCGTCGGTGATGCGCCGCCATGAGAAAAATCTCGATTTTCTCGATGCTCTTGGCTACGAGCTGTCGGTGTTGTGGTGGGGGCAGGTGGCTAAGACCGATCAGGATATTGATGAATTGGTTGATGGTTCGCCAATTCAGTTGTTGTCGGTTGAGCAGTTTTTTCAAGTTGCTAACTATGTGCCGAAGCCTTCTTATGCGCCTTTTTCTTGGTTGCAGGAAAAGCTGTTTCCCAAGCCTAAGGGGCAGGGGTTTTCCCTAGGTGCGGATAGGTTGAAGCCTGAAAGTGTGGAACCTCATGCGTTAGAGGTGCAGGCATCATCATTTCAAGGGGCGATCGCTCCTGCTCTAACCTATGTGAATGGGATGCGGTTGGAGGCTTGGGGTGAGGCTTTGGCGAGCCATCGCTATGTCCTTGATGTTTCGCCGACGGGCACGGGCAAGAGTTATGATGCGGGGCGTTTACGTCCTAGTTTGATGGATGGGGTGGAGCGCATCATCTATATATCTACGGATTCTCGCAATGTGTCTACTCCTTCTTTGCAGGATTGGACTCTTCTCCCTGCTCGACATGATGGTTTAACCAATAGGGCTGGAAAGTTGCGCCGTGCTAAACGGGGTGATGCGGTGGCTTCTTTGACAAATCTATCTAATTGTTCGCGTACTTCGGCTTTTACGGCTTTGCGCGATAAGGCGATCGCCAATTCTCAGGTTATTTGTAAGTCTTGTCCTTTGCTTCATGCTTGCCAAAATTCTCAGGGTAATGGGTTTGGTTTTAAGTATGAGCGTTCTCTGGCTTTTGCGCAGAAGACTCTGCGCTCTCATCCTTTGAGTTTGCCTAGCCCTGATGAGTTTGATTATTCGACAACTTTGTTGGTCTGGGAGGAGGTGTCGGAAAGTCTGACGACGATGCGTCAGGTTTCTGTTTCTCGTGATGATATTGATCGAGCGATCGCTTTGCTGTCTCGTTCTGATTTTATCCATCGGCATCAGGTGATTGATGTCCTTAATAAGTTGTATCGGTTGCTGGGCGATCGCTCTTTTCATGGGCTCGATTTTCATCAGATTAAGTTGGCGATTCCCGATATCGTGGATACTTCTGATCTTGCTCTTCTTTTTCAGCCCGATCTCTCAGGGCTGGATACGGTTGATGGGGTGGCGGATTCTGAGTTTGTGGGGCGCTCGCCTCAGCAGAAGCGTGAGCTTGCTCGCGTTAATGCTTTGCTTAAACGTTCGACGACGATGCAACCCCACGAACTTGAGCAAAAAATTGTCCGTGATGTTTTAAAGCAGTGGTTGGTTGAGTTTCTCGATATTCTCTCTGGGGCTTTGATCCATGGTGATCTGCATATTCAGTATGAAAAGTTAACGGTTTCTTTTGCTGACTCTCGCTTGCGCGATATTGCCCGACGCGCTCGCACTAATCTGTTCCTCGATGCCACGATCGATTTACAGGATCTGGAGTTGCGGTTGCAGGATTCTGTTTTTTCTATGTCTCTAGAAGGCTCTATGGCGATGCCTGAAATCTTTCAGGTCAAGGATCTCGGTCGCTTGGGGATGCAGCGCAGTCAGGATCAGAAGCGTCGTGTTGAGGCGATCGTTGAGCATCTTTCCCTTGCTGATCCTTCGACTAAGGTTATTGATTTTAAACGCTTTGCTTCTGACAATCAGGGGGTCTGGTTCCGCGATTCCCGTGGTTCTAATGATTTTAAAGATGCTAAAACTTTTTTGATTATTGGTACTCCTTGTGCCAATATTGCGACCCTCCGTGCTCTCTTTGTTTCCCTCACGGGTGTTCATCCTCGTGATGGTGATCCTGCGTTTAGGGCTTTTGTCCATCGGCATATCTTTGCGACTGTTCTTCAGTGTTTTGGTCGCAAGGCGGGCGATCGCTTTTCTGCGGGCGATAAAATCTATTTCCTCTCTAATTTTAATCTTGCTCATATCCCCCATTCTTTTGTCTCTTCTGGTGATATCTCTCCCCTCGCTATGTCTAAGCTCGATATTGTCAAAAAGCAGATCTTTGATGCTTTTAATCTTGCTGGCTCTCAGGGGCTTGACCTCTTGTCCTTGTCCCAAAGGAATCTTGCTGATTGGCTTAATATCTCTTGGGGGCAGTTTCGACGTAGTTTACGTTGGATCGATTCATTATTAGTTGCTCTTTATAATGTCTCGATCCAAAATTTTAACGAAAATCCCCATTTTTCATTAATATCATCGCATCGAGAGCGAATTGAATATTGGTCTGGGGAAATAGAACGATTTTTAGCTGATAAATCACCTATAAATCTAAAATTAAACAGAATCATCGAGTTTTTTGATAGCCACATCTCCCAAGATTTTCATCAACTTGTGATCATGCAGCTACCAGCTTCAACTCGCGATCGCTTGTTTAATTTACTCGCGCTCTTTGCTGTACCGATCGCATAGCAACAAGATCGCAACAAAAAAGAAAATTTAAGGATTCTGGGAAGAAGATCATTAATTCGGATCATTCAGCCCAATTTTTTGCTGTTCAAAATGGCAATAGGATTGTCAAAATCCTGATGTCAAGCTAAATAGCGAGCATCATTTAATTTGGTCAAAACGTTTTGACCAAATTAAATGATGATTTCTGTCGCCAAGTTTATATTGAATGGCGACGCTTCGCGCCTCCATTCAATTCTTGCTTTTTTCCTAAGTCAAGTAACTGTAGCTATAGTTTCCCAAGAATGACAATCGCGTTAGGACATAAAAACCCAAAGAAAAGTGGCGGCGCTTCGCGCCGCCACTTTTCTTTGGGTTTGGTAAATCTTACGTTGCTATATATCCTCAACCGCCTAGACTTTGCTGCAAAGTCTAGGCGGTTGGAGATCGAGAAGATTGCTATATGCTTTGTCATAGAAATACATCAACTTCTAGCCATGAGTCACGTAATTGCATTTTTTAATCAATCAGGTGGCGTTGGCAAAACAACAGTCACCCAAAATATTGGGTATCAGCTCTCTACAAAAGGACATCGAGTTTTGCTCCTTGATATGGATCCTCAAGCTTCGTTGACGACTTTTATGGGGGTAGATGTCGCGCAACTAGATAAAACTATTTATGATGCGCTTGTTTCTGAAACCGATGAGCCTTTGGCAATTCTCCATAATTTGTACGATATGGACTTGTCGCCAGCAAATATTGTTTTGGCTAATGCTGAGCAAGAATTGGTATTAGCCGATCAGCGTGAATTACGATTAAAACTCCCGCTATCACAGGTCTTGGATAATTATGATTTCGTGTTGATTGATTGTCCGCCTAGCCTTGGAATTTTGAGTCAAATTAGTTTAGTTGCGGCTACGGAAATCATTGTGCCGATCCAAACTCAATTTAAGGCGTTGATGGGGACGGATTTTTTGCTCAGCACTGTGAAAAAAGTGCAACGTCGGCTCAATAAAGATTTAAAAATAGCAGGCTTTATTCCGACGATGTTTTCTGCGGCTAATGCCCTCGATCAACGGACGCTTGAAACCATTGTGGAGCAACTATCGCCGATCGCTCAAGTTTTTTCCCCCATTCCTCGCGCTACGGCGATCGCTGAGGCTTCCGAATATGGCAAGCCCTTAGCCATATCTCCTAAGAAAAATTCGGCAATCCTCACAATTTTTGAAGAAATTGCTAAGGCTATTGAAAAACTTGAATAGCAACTTGCCTTCACTTGCCTAAAGCCTCCCATCCTAAAGTCCCCCATGAAGCCTAAACCCAATCCCGATCGCTTAAAGCTGAAAAACGTCGCCTTGTTTGATGCTAGTGACGAGCCTTTACAGGCGACTTCCCAAAAGACGATCGCTATTTCTAAAATTGTTCTACCACCCCAGCAGCCACGCCGCTATTTCGATCCTCATAAAATGGCGACGTTAGTAGAGTCAGTACGACAGCATGGCATTCTAGAACCGATTCTTTTGCGATCAATCGATCAAAATACCTACGAACTCGTAGCGGGAGAGCGGCGATATCAAGCTGCCAAAGAAGTCGGTTTGGAGGAGATTCCCGCCATTGTGAGAGCAATGACTCAAGAGGAGGCTTGGCAAATTGCCTTAATTGAGAATTTGCAACGGGAGGAGCTTAACCCCTTGGAGGAGACGGAAGCTGTTTTGCAGCTCCTCGTTTTACGGCTCAAACTGCCGCTGGACGAAGTGATATCAAAGCTATATCGACAACGACATATTGCCCGTGGCGAAATTGGTCAAAACGTTTTGACCAATTCAGAAAACCTTGGGGAAACTGGTCAAAACGTTTTGACCAGTTCGGAAAATAATGATGAAATTAGCTCTGTATTTAGCTCTGTATTTCACTCTTTGGGTTTTAAGCTAGAGTCCTTTATTACCTCTCGTTTGCCTTTATTGAAGTTGCCACCAGAGATTTTAGAGGCTTTGCGCCAAGGACGAATTGCCTATACCAAAGCTCTGGCGATCGCTAAGGTCAAGGAGCCGATCGCTCGTCAGCAATTATTAGACTATGCGATCGCGTACGATTTATCCCTAGCCCACATTACAGCTCGTCTTGCTACTTTGACGCAGCTAACCGCATCTAAGCAAGGCGAGCGAGATCTCAAAACTCAAGTTGATATCACCTTTCGCTCGTTAAAAAAATCGCAGATTTGGCAAGATCCTAAAAAACAAAAGCGTCTAGAAAAACTGATCCAGCAAATTGAAGCTTTAATTGCTGACTCCTAGAATTCTGTATGTCGATCTAGGGGATTTGTCAGAATCATTGGGGCGGCGGAGCCGCCCCAATGATTCTGGCTTTTAATTAGATAACGTGAAACTTGCCCTCTGCCCAAATACTTAAAGGTAAAAAAACTTCGCCATTCCATTCGCCAAATATAGTCGTGGGATGTCCGCCACTCAAAGCTAATAAGATCCAGCCATTCTCAAAACGAGAGGATATGGGTAGTAACCTTGCTTGGCGATCGCGAATAAACCACTTACCCTCGTTATGTATGGGAATAACCTGCTGAAGCGATAAAGGAAATCTTTCTAGCCAAGGATTTTTGACCAATGCATGACTATAGTTAGCGATCGCTATGTCAATGGTTTCTTGTCCCACAACCTCCTCCATTGACAAGGATAGGTTTGAATTTTTTCTAGTTTTAATTACCGCCCGTAAAGGATAGTTACTCTCAAAAAAAACTAATGCGGCTTCTAAATAACTTCCTAGCATGAAATTATGTTCAAAAGGCTGCATTCCGTGAGCAAACTGTAAACACAAAGCATAGCGATTACTTTGCTTACCCCAAAGCCAAGTTCGACTGATACGTAACCGATCTTCCGTCTCCACCTGTTGCCCCATCACTAGCCACAAATCCGCTAATTGATTTGCCGTTAGTCTAGTTTCTTCTTCCGCTAGTATCTCAGACTGATTTTGTGTCCAGCCAATTTGAGTACGAATATCGGCCTGAGTCGATATAGGAAGCAATTCTAAATGCTCGAAGCCCTTGAGTAGCAAGTTTAATTTTCCGAGTCTCTCTAATAATCCATTCTCCCAATTCGAGCCAGAAATAATACTAGGAATATCCCGTAACTGTCTGGCTAACCCTGGGGCTTGAGCATCAATCATTCTTGCCGCAGGTTTCTCCCAAAACTGATACGATTCCGTTCTGACAGAGCTTAACCCCTGACGCATCAAATCATTTAGCCAAACTTGTAAATCCTGAACCCCTGACGTTACTTTGTTTAATCTTGCCGCCGCTCTTTTTGCCTGCGTTTCTGGGTTAACGGGTTTTTCTGATTCACTCCGCTTTTGCTTTTCTTCCCGTTTCGTCCGAGAGGCAATCCAATCTTCTACCCACTGAGGGGCGCTTTCCTCGGTTATGGCCGTAGGTTGGCTCACCAATAGTAAAAATAGCCCCAATCCATGCTTACAGGGAAATTTACGACTAGGGCAACTACAGCGAAATGCTGGCTCAGACAAATCAATTTGGGTACGGTAGGGGTCTTTGCCACTCCCTTGACATTCTCCCCAAATTACCTGTTGCGATCGCCCTAAGCCTTGCCACTTATTTAATGTTGCTAGCCCCTTCCCATTCTTTGCCGAAGAGGCATCGGGAGCTAGTGCTAATACCTTCTCGCTTGTCCAAGTAATACTTTCCACTGTTGGCGAATCTCGAGCTCTAAAAATAATTCAGTGATTCTTGGGGCAATCCCGTTCAAATTATTTTACCCTTAATTTCCTGAGGCTCTATGTGCTTTGACCTCTATTTCCTTTGACATCAATGCTTTTATAGATGTCGATATACTTGGGCTTTGGTTTTTTCTAAGTCAAATGACTATAGCTATAGAACAAATAAGTGACAATTATTTGCTCTAAGGTGAATATGTGCCAAAAGCAACTGCAAGTATCCCTAGGTATCAGACCTACTCTCTTCCCAGTGAAAAATTAGACGTTGCGGCGCTTCGCGCCGCAACGCTAATTCTTGGTTTTTAATGTCTAATTTTATAGCGGGAAGGGAGTATGAATCAGAGCAACAAACAATTGGTCATGAATAATTTGCCATGAATAACATATCCCATGCTTTTCTCATGCTTTAGTTGTTTTTCGTTATTTTTACATGAGTTCTAATTATTGTTTCTAAACCCAAGAATATTTGATGCTTTTTTGTAAATTTCTATACAATAAAAAAGATTTAAGTGTGCATCTGCAAGCTCAAAAGAGATTTATCATTATGTTTGGTCGTTCCCGTATTAGAGAAGCTCGTTATCAAGAAGGTTTGCGCGATCGCGATGCGGGTATCTTGCCACGCAGAAGTGACCCAAACTATTTGGAAGCCTATCTCAACGATAGACCGGGCGGACTAGATGCGGTGATGCAGTACTTCCCGACAGTCCAAGAGTATTTGCACTGGAAATTAAATCTAAATCACTCAAGTATGTAACCCCCGATATTTCTCACTCCATGATCAGCATGATTAGCTGAAATATCCTTCAAAATAAGACAATTAAGACAGAATATAATAAATTCTAAAAATATTTTGAAGGCTCAAAGCCTATCCCTGAAAAGATATTAGGCTTCAATACAATAAACCCCCAACACTGAAGTGTTGACAAAGGCAAATAAGGTTGCTAACTTAATAAAGCGCTGAAGGGAAGCGGAGCGAAAGCGAAGCAGCCCGAACTGAAAGGAAAAGCGCAAGGAACCTAGACAAAAGAATAGTTTGAAAGCTTTAAGAAACCAATAAACCTCGTCAAGAAAATAAAAGACTGGATTATTGAGAAATAACCAGCTATCCGACAGG
>NZ_SELU01000006.1:0-109513 GCF_006861605.1 Pseudanabaena sp. UWO310
ATCGGGCTTGTGATCGTGATCATCTATCTGTTTTTGCAGAACTGGCGGGCAACGCTGATTCCAGCTATTGCTATTCCCGTTTCCTTAGTGGGAACTTTCATTTTCATCAAACTGCTCAACTTTAATATCAATACCCTAACTCTATTTGGGTTAACCCTTGCCACAGGGCTAGTTGTTGATGACGCGATCGTAGTGGTTGAGGATATTGCCCGACGCATTCAAGAAAAGGGTGAATCCCCGATCAAAGCAGCGATCGCTGCGATGAATGAACTACAGGGGGCGGTAATTGCTAGTTCTCTGGTACTGATTGCCGTGTTTGTGCCTGTGGCGTTTTTCCCTGGCACGACTGGACAACTGTATAAACAGTTTGCGTTGACGATCGCTTTTTCGATCACGGTTTCTACATTTAACGCCTTGACCCTATCGCCAACCTTAGCAGGGCTACTGCTCAGACAAGAGACTATCCATGGGAATTGGTTCTTTGATCGGGTGAATTGGTTAATTGACGGTACGCGCGATCGCTATCGATGGTTATTGGGAAAATCCACGAACCTGAAAGGGATCATGATGATCCTCTTTATCGGTTCCCTTTTCCTAACCTACTGGGTATATACCAGCGTTCCTAGAGGCTTTTTACCACAGGAAGATCAAGGATACTTCATTACAATTGTGCAGGCTCCTGAAGGTGTGTCGTTAAATTACACCGAAAAAGTGCTAGAGAATATTGAAGGAATCATGCGTCGGAAGAATGATAAGGGGGAACCTGCTTATCCCGAAATTGCGAATATCTTTGCAATCTCAGGTTTTAGTTTTAGCGGCAACACCCCAAACAATGGCATTATCTTCTCGACCCTAAAACCTTGGAAAGAGCGATCGCGCTCAGCAGATAGCATTATTGGTGGGTTTACTCCCAAACCTTTTGGTTTATTTCCCGAATTAGTTTCTATTAAAGAAGCTTTTGTGGTTCCCTTTCCCCCACCCGCAATTCAAGGCTTAAGCAACTATGGCGGTTTTGAATTCCAATTGCAAGACAAAGCCAATCAAGGCTTTCCGATCATCGAACAGACCATGGGAGCTTTACTCGGTAGGGCAAGTACCTATCCCGACCCCAGTCACCCCAAGCTTTCAGGGTTACGCCCTAATTTCAACGGGAATACACCACAGTTAACCGTAGAAGTCGATCGCGTCAAGGCTAATGCTTTGAAAGTCTCTTTGCAAGATATTTACAGCACTTTGCAAACCCTACTTGGTTCGCAGTACGTAAATGACTTCAATACTTTTGGAAGAACCTATCGAGTTTATGTCCAAGCGGACGCTCAGTTCCGTTCTAACCCTGAAGATATTAATAAGCTCTACGTGCGCTCTAGTAGCGGTCAGCAGATTCCATTAAGCAATCTGGTCAGAGTTACTCAAACCGTTGGTCCCTCGATTATCAATCACTATAACCTGTTCCGCTCCGTCCAGATTACTGGCAACACTGCTCCGGGGGTTAGTTCGGGACAAGCGATTGATATTATGAGCAAGGTGGCTAAAGAAGTCCTACCGAAAAGTTTTGGCTATGAATGGTCGGGATTATCTTTAGAGGAGATCGGCTCTGGCAGCAGCGCCGTCTTTATTTTCGGTTTGGGCATTGTATTTGTATTCTTAGTACTTGCCGCTCAATACGAGAATTACATTGATCCCGTAATCATCATGCTGACAGTACCCCTTGCAGTCTTAGGTGCGCTTTCAGCAGTTTTATTGCGTGGTTTATTTAATCCTGTTTTCTCCAATGATGTGTATACCCAAATTGGGTTAGTCATGCTAATTGGGATGGCTAGTAAAAATGCCATTTTAATTGTGGAGTTTGCCAACCAGTTACGCGAAAGAGGTTTAAGCATTACGAAAGCTGTGCTTGAAGCTTCCCAGCAACGTTTAAGACCAATCCTGATGACAGCCTCTGCGACTATTATCGGGATTTTCCCCCTAGTAATCGCAACGGGAGCAGGTGCTGCTGCACGTCAATCCTTGGGAACTGCGGTCATGGGTGGTATGTGTCTGGCGACGGTACTCAGTTTATTCATCGTTCCCATTCTTTATATTGTTGTCAAAAATATTGAAGAGCGAATGATGGCTGGTTTATACAAACCACATTCCCATGAACTTGAACTCGAACATGAAGTAGCGATCGCCCCATTGCATGAAGGTGATCTCAACGGAAGTAGTTTCAAGAATGGTAGTCACAATAGTGATGCTGAAGAATCTCAAGAAGAAAATAGCCCTAAATCTTAGATATTGGCTCTAATCAAAAAAAATAATGGGCGGCGCGAAGCGCCGCCCATTATTTTTTATACCTAATACCAATTAACCCCCAAGAATTGAGTGGCGGCGCTTCGCGCCGCCACTCAATTCTTGGGGGTTATACCAATTCACGAAAGTGTGACAACACTTTTGTGAATTAAACATCAGACCCAGTAAGGTTTTGAGATTCCCAAAATGGCAATGCCATTTTGGGAATTGGTATTATATCCCAGTACAAGCTATATATGCCCTAGGCAAAGCTTGCATGGTTATATCAAGTTTATGAATTTATCAAGTCTTTCATTTCCCGAACTGCTCGATCTAAACCGACAAGTACCGCCCGACTAATGATGCTATGACCTATATTTAACTCTTCCATTCCTGCAATTTGGGCAATAGCTCTAGTATTCCAATAGGTTAAACCATGTCCCGAATTAAGCCTTATTCCTAATTCAATTGCTAAGGCTCCTCCCTTAGTTAAGACCGCTAACTCCTGTTTAAGCTCTTCTTCATTTTTGGCGTTAGCATAAGTTCCAGTATGTAATTCCACAAATTTTGCGCCAGTCCTTGCCGAAGCTTGAATCTGGTCGGTTTCTGCATCGACAAATAAACTTACAGGAATACCTGCACCTTGTAATTGATGTACAAATTTACCTAGCCGATCGCATTGAGCCTTAACATTTAAGCCACCTTCCGTCGTGATTTCTTCACGGCGTTCGGGGACGAGGGTAATATAGTCGGGTTTCACATCTAGAGCGATCGCTACCATTTCAGGAGTTGCTGCCATTTCCAAATTGAGGCGAGTTCGCACAGTTTGCCGCAATAACCGCACATCACGTTCTTGGATATGACGACGATCTTCACGTAAATGGACAGTGATCCCATCAGCCCCCGCTAACTCCGCAATTACAGCCGCAGCTACGGGATCAGGTTCCGTGCCTCGACGAGCTTGGCGAATGGTAGCAATATGATCGATATTTACTCCGAGTGTAGGCAAAGCTTTGTCCTCAAGAATTTTACAAAGTGAATTTTACAAAGTATTTATATTCCTTACTTTATGATATTAGAACAAATTCCAGTCTAGGGAGCAAAAGCAGTGATTTAAGGCTGTTTTTAGTTTGTCGAATCTATAGACAAAACCCTTCATATTCGCGTACGATCTTAAACCGCCAAAAAATCTTAAAGCTCAATGACCTCTGACAAAATGAAACTGCTGGTTGCAGAAGCTGTTACCAATCTTGCACCAACATTTACCCAAATTGATCTCCATGTAAAAAACAATCTCGAACGAGTTTTAAAAGCTTTTCGCGATTGCCGAGTGGGAGCCCATCATTTTGCCAGCGTGTCAGGCTACGGACATGGTGATATGGGGCGTGATGTTCTAGATGAGGTTTTCGCGCAGGTGATGGGAGCCGAAGCCGCTGCTGTCCGTGTGCAATTTGTTTCAGGAACCCATGCGATCGCCTGCTGTTTGTTCGGTATTTTGCGCCCCCTTGACGAACTATTATCCGTAGTCGGAGCCCCCTACGATACCCTTGAAGAAGTAATCGGCTATCCCCTTACCTCTGATAGCAAAGGAAAGGACTATGCTGGTTCACTTAAGGATTTTGGCATCACCTATCGGCAAGTAGAACTTACGGCGGAGGGCAATGTCAATTGGGAAGCTTTGGCAAAGGCTGTGAAACCTCAGACTAAAATGGTTTTAATTCAGCGCTCCTGTGGCTATGCATGGCGGCAGAGCCTTTCTATTGAGGATATTGAGAAAATCATCAAATTAGTCAAGCAGCAAAATCCTAATACAGTGTGCTTTGTGGATAACTGCTATGGCGAATTTATTAGCGATCGCGAGCCAACTGCGGTTGGCGCGGATATTATCGCAGGTTCCTTGATCAAAAATCCTGGGGGAACGATCGCTACCGCAGGGGGCTATGTGGCAGGAAAAGCTGAATATGTAGAACTAGCAGCCCAACGCCTCACTGCACCTGGGATTGGTCGAGAAGGCGGGGCAACCTTCGATCTGAATCGGTTACTCTTTCAAGGTTTATTCCTTGCGCCACAAATGGTCGGTGAAGCGATGAAAAGTAGTCACCTTGCCGCCTACGTATTTGACAAATTAGGATACAAAGTCAAACCACTCCCCTACGAGACAAGATGCGATATCATTCAGGCGATTCAACTAGGAAGTCCCCAAAAGTTGATTGAGTTCTGCCGCAATCTTCAGCGCTTCTCCCCGATCGATTCCTACGTCGATCCTGTACCTGGAGAGATGCCTGGCTATGTTAGTCAGCTAGTCATGGCTGGCGGTACTTTTATTGATGGGAGTACGTTGGAACTCTCCGCCGATGGTCCTTTACGAGAACCCTATACCGTCTTTCTCCAAGGCGGAACCCATTGGACACATGTAGCGATCGCGATCGAAAATTTCCAGCTTGAGAATCTATAACTATTCAAAAACTATTCAAATAAGTAGCTAGGCATAAGTAAACTTAAAACCCAGAAGAGCATACCGCCCGCTACGCAGACGGTATGCTCTTCTGGTTTTGGTTGTTAATTATGCCGAACTACTTACTATTCAAACACTTGCTCGCTTGCCAGAAATTCAGAGCCAGAATCTGCATCTAGCGGTTGAGAGAATAGATATCCTTGCCCATAACATCCATGCAAAGAAGAACTAAATAATTTTTTCAACATTGATAATTGCGTAGTGGTTTCAATTCCCTCAACAACAATACTTTTCCCTAGGGCAAAAGCTAAAGTGCCAATTGCCTTGACAATAATCCATTCCCCGTTTTGAATAAACGAACGATCAATTTTTAGAATATCAATCGGAAAGTCTGTTAACCTTCTTAGGGATGAATAGCCAGTACCAAAATCATCAATGCAAAACTGAATATTGAGTTCTCTTAATTGATGGAGAATCTGGAGAGTGCGATCGCGATCGCCCATGACCGTACATTCCGTAATTTCTAACTTTAGACAATGGGGATTAACCTGATATTGCATCAAAATATCGCGGATATATTCTACTAAGTTAAACTCAGCCAGTTGCCTAGTAGATACGTTTACACTCATCGTCAAATCGGCATATTTAGGGAAATCTTTCTGCCATTCCTTTAATTGTTTACAGGCAGTCTCGATCACCCATCTTCCAATTAAGTAGACTAAATCCGTCGTTTCGATAATATCAATAAATTCCGCAGGATAAATTATGCCCTTTTGCGGATGCTGCCAACGAATAAGAGCTTCAAATCCAGTGATGAGATTGGTCTCTAAACTAACCAGAGGTTGATAAAATAACCGCATTTGTCGAGCTTCAATAGCATCTTTTAACTCTGTATATAAATCCCAGTTAAATCCTGTTAGGTTAGAAATCTCCTTTTGTAGACTAATATTTTGGCTCTCTAAAAGTTTAGTTTGTTCTAATAACTGCGCTTGCAAAGAACTCACCCTTAAATGAGTTTCTACCCTTGCCAAAACCTCTATCAAATGAAATGGTTTATTAATAAAATCAATTCCCCCTATCGCAAATGCCTCAACCTTTTCTTCTACATTCTCAATAGCACTAATAAAAATAATTGGAATATTTTGGGTAATGGGATTATTTTTAAGAATTGCACAAACCTGATAGCCATCCATTTGTGGCATCTTAATATCCAATAAAATCAAGCTTGGCAGGTATTTTTTAGCTAGTTCAATTGCTTTAATTCCATTTGTAGCTTCTAAGACAACATACCCCTGATTTACAAGCATAATTGATAGGATTTGCAGATTGTAACGAGTGTCATCAACTAAAAGAATCTTAACTTTTGTATTCATCAGACATAGGGTGATTTAGTAAACAAAGTAGGAATCGTAGGAATTCCAAATAATATGTGAGAGAATCTCCTGCAATAGCTTTACTCTCACTAGATCTTTCTTGCAAGCTTTAGTAACATTATATGGTATGTCCATCAGCATAGTTAAATAATAAAATCAGCGGCTGCACTACCTACACAGTAGATGTTACAGGTATTCAGGTTTTGCGTTTATTCTGCTTAGCTAAATTAAGTAGTTCGGCATAATTAAAAAACAAAACCTAGAAGAGCATACCGCCCGCGCAGCGGGCGGTATGCTCTTCTAGGTTTCAAATTTACTTATGTCTAGCTACTTAATACTAAATCACAGTATCGCTAATTAGAGACAACAAGAGTGGAAGTATTGCTCCTTGTAAGATCATTCTCTTGAGACTAATTTAGTGACTCGATAGAATTTATAAAAGATTTATACATAAAGCACTTACGGGTAAAAAAGCTAATTTTGGCTGAGCAGAGTCAAAGCCACAGGTAATTTAAATTACTTCAAAACGCCAAATATGAGTAGCGGTGCAAAGCACCGCTACGCATATTTGGCGTTTTATGTCCTCAGCAAACCTTACGTTGTCATATTACGTTGTTATATTTAGTCGGCTATTTCCCGTCCAGAGATTGAGGTTATTGGTGCGAGAAGTTAACGATTTAAATCTGCGAAATATAACCGTAAGTTTTTTATCCGAAATTTAGCCCGAAAATCATTGTAAACCTTCATAATAATGGTTTTCACAAACTGCTCAAGCTGCCTTGTTAAAAAATTGGTATAAAATAGGTAAGCCCGACGCGATGAGAACTGTATGGAGTCCGCTCAACTGCCCGTAGAAGAAAATTTAAATCCCTCCGCTCAAGGAGAGTCCTCCGAAGCGATCGCCATATCAGCAACTTTAGGTGAGCCAATCGCTGAAAATATGGTCAATCAGCCATCTAACGATAGTAGTGAAGTTATTACTGAAACTACCGCGATCTCAGCTTCAGAAAATATAGCTGTAGCTGTTGAACAAGCTCTGGAAGAGATTAAGCCAGAAGGGGTTTCAGATAATTTGTCAAATAATTTATCAGATAATTTGTCAGATAATTTAGAAGTTACTTTATCAGAAGTATCAGATGAAATATTAGAGAAAACCGCAATAATCGCGCAATTAAAACAGGAAGAAACGGATCTCAAAGCAGAACTTGATCGCCTCAAAACCACCAAGTCAAAAGTTTTACAGGATCAAATAGACGATTTACAAGCTGGCATCATTCGTCTCGCGCAAGCCGATGTCGCTCGCCTCGAATATCAAAAACAAGAACTCCAAGCAGCGATCGCCGTTCTTGAAAAACGCAAGGATCGTCTTGACAAAGAAATGACCAGCACCTATGCAGGGGTGTCACAGGATATTGCGGTAAGGGTACAGGGTTTCAAAGACTATCTGGTTGGGAGTTTACAGGATTTGGTCGCGAGTGCCGAAAAGCTCAATCTCGTCGCTCCATCACCCCAGCCTGTCGTCGAAACTGTCGCAGCAGCAGAAAAGAAACCAGTTACCGAATCCGAACCATTACTACTCTCTGGACAGACCTTTGCCGAATATAAGCAACGGGTCGATCAGTTATTAGATCGCTATCGCACTCTTCCCGATTACTATGGACCTGCATGGAAGCTCAGACGCACTTTCGAGCAAGTTCATGCCGATCGCGTTTCTAAGTGGTTTTTTGAGCAGTCTGGGCGTGGCGCAATTCGGACGATGGGAACCCGTTTGCAAAATATCCTCGTCACTTCAGCTTCGATATCGGTCTTAAAATCTGTTTATGGCGAAAAATTACGGGTCTTGGTCTTAGCTACTTCCCCCGAACGTCTCGGAGAATGGCGACGGGGTTTCCAAGACTGTTTGGGGTTAACCCGCGAACATTTTGGCTCTGACAAGGGTATTGCCCTTTTTGAAGATCCCGAACCTATGGCAACTAAAGGCGATCGCCTTGTTAAAGAAGGACTAATGCCCTTAATAATCATCGATGAATCCGAAGAAATTATCTCTGTCGAGCTATTGCGGTTTCCCCTGCTAATTGCCTTTGGTGGAGCGGCTGACCCAAAACCTGCGGCTTCCTCAACCTATATGAATCGTGATAATAATCGCGAAGGTCAAAATAATCGGGACTATATTCGCGAAGCTCCACGCGATAATTTCCGTAATATGGGACAAGAGCGAGACTATGGTGCAAAAGAACGCGATAGTCGCAATAGGGGCTATGAATCGAGAGACTACCCAAGCCGTAATTATAACGAACCTCGTAATACGGGTTATGGGGGCGGCGGACGCAATCAGGACTCCGACTGGGATTGGTAAACATAAAATAAATGGGCGCAATGCGCCCATTTATTTTATTTATAGCTGCCGCCAACGGTATCAAAAGAGGGTTGCCGCGCTCCGCGCGGCAACCCTCTTTTGGGGTTTAATACCAATTTAACGTCAGTTTGGGTTAAGCTGACAAATTTTAAAATCCCAAAAGTAAAAGCCTTGCGTAGCAAGGCTTTTACTTTTGGGATTTGAGAAAGGGTTTGCGTAGCAAACCCTTTCTCAAATCCCGTTTCAAATTATCCCGAACTCACGTTATTTTTGGGGAGTGGTCTGGGGTGCTATCTGAGGTGTAGCAGATTGCTTCGTATTCTTGAGGATATACTCAAAGGAAGAACGGGATGGCACAAACTGGAAACGTTCTACTTCTGGATTGGGCTTATCATCCTTAGATACCATCGAATCCAGTACTTGGAAGAGCGATGCAACTTGGATCTTAGTTGTCTTGGCTACATCAGGCTGCTCCTTGCCCGCGCGATCTAGCAAGTTTTGGAGATCGGTTTTATCAAGGAAGAAGGGGACGACTTGCTCCTTTTTGCCATTTTGATCGATGCTCATAGTTAACAAGCCTTGACTATTAGCTTGACCGCCGATCGCAAAGAAAACAGGCACATTGGGAATCTTGTCGGCTGCCACCCCCTGAGCGGTTAAGATTGTCCGCGCCGATTCGACACTTGCCTTAGTGGGAATAAACTGAAAAACAATTTTTTTGTCTTTATTTTGGCGAATTACCGTGTAAGCGTCATTCATTGACCTTATGACAATCTGCGCTTTTTTGCCAACTTCAGGATTAGATTTTTGTACCTGTGCTAGCATCATTTGTGCTTCATCGGGACCGAGGAAGAAAAACAGAAGCTGACTGTCATCGGGCTTCGCGTTTGGCTGTTGGGGGATTGCACCTAATAGGGGCGAACCCTTATCATCGGTGATTGTAAAAACAGGAATACTACCCAATCTCTCCAAAACTTGGGCTTCGGTCAAGGCTTCAGCTTTCAGAGTAAATATGGGACTAACAGCGATCGCCCCTGCGACACCTGCGGTGGCTGCTAGATTAACCAACGACTTAAATAAGGACATATTTCTCCTAGCTACAATACTATTTATTATGAGGGTTATTTGGGATTGGATACGCAGAAATAACTACGTAAACTTAAATTTGCAGATTTAAACTTGCAAACTCAAACTTGCAAACTCAAACTTGCAGATTTAAACTTACAAATTTAAACTTGCAGACTTAAACTTGCAGACTTAGTTTAAAAGTCAAAGGTAATCATTGTCCGAAAGTGATTTCTGGCAAATTTAACAATACTTCACTAAAAAAGACAACCTTTTTACACCAGTTTTAATACTAGCTTGTGGGTAAATTGTTAGCCTTTAAGACTCGAATACCATAAGTATAGTTCCTTCTGAAATAGTTCATGCTAAATAGTTATGCCTAGCAATGTGATGCCACAAGATGAAAATTTTCTCAGCTTTGATGAAATCTTTGAGGAACTAAATTATCGCCAAGCACAGAGAACATTGCGCGATATTGTGGCAAATCTAGATTTGTCAGAGCGCGAACGGCGTGGATTAGAGGAACCCTTAGAAGAACTCCAGCAAATGCTCGATAAGCTAGAGCGTCAGGTTTTACAAATCGCCGTATTTGGCATGGTAGGCAGGGGTAAGTCATCGGTTCTCAATGCCCTCATGGGTGGGCAATTTTTTGAGACTGGTCCCCTGCATGGGGTCACGACCAGTAGGCAAGCAGCCGAATGGCAAATATCGCGGGAGAGCATGGAAACTAATGGCGATCGCACGATCCTGAGGGCCTCCTTTCAGGGGCGCGGCGAAGCCCGTATTGAATTAATCGATACCCCAGGTATTGACGAGGTTGATGGGGAAGGTCGTGCCGAACTAGCCAAGCGGATCGCCCAGCAAGCGGATTTAATTTTATTTATCGTGGCTGGCGATATGACTAAGGTGGAATATGATGCACTCTCGGAATTAAGAGGGGCTAGTAAGCCGATCCTCTTGGTGTTTAACAAAATCGATCAGTACCCCCCCGAAGATCGTCTAGCCATTTATGCCAAAATTCGCGATGAGCGGGTGCGCGAACTATTGACTCAAGATGAAATCGTGATGGCGGCTGCCTCACCCTTGATCGCCAAGGCAGTCCGTCAACCCGATGGCTCCTTTGAAGCGGAGCTGGTTGTTGGTAAACCGCAAATTGAGGATCTCAAGTTAAAAATTCTAGAGGTGTTGGATCGTGAGGGCAAATCCCTGATTGCTCTCAATACGATGATGTTTGCCGATATGGTGCAGGAGCGGGTAGTCCAGCGCAAAATGTTTGTTCGCGATCGCCAAGCCAATCGGATCGTCTGGAATTGTGTGATCACACAAGCTGTGGCGATCGCCGTTAATCCCTTTACGGTAATTGACGTAATTAGCACTGCCATTATTGATGTGTCGATGATCGTTGCCCTGTCAAAACTCTATGGCATAAATATGAGCAATCGGGGCGCGATCGCATTAATGCAAAAGATCGCCCTAGGGATGGGGGGAATCAGTGCCAGTGAATTTCTCGCAAATTTTGGCTTGAGTTCGCTCAAAGGGCTACTGGGCATTGCCGCGCCTGCAACGGGTGGCTTGACTCTGGGTGGTTATCTATCCGTAGCGATCGCCCAAGCTGGGGTCGCGGGTTTCTCAACCTATGCCCTCGGACTGGTCACTAAGGAATATCTCGCCAATGGTGCATCATGGGGGGCTGATGGTCCTAAAGCGGTCGTTAAACGTATTCTCGATACGATCGATGAAGATTCGATCCTAGCTAGAATTAAGGATGAACTTCGCGCCAAAATCGATCTGCGTCGCCTCAGGAAAACATAATGAGCTATTTTAATGAGTTATTTTAATGGATTATTCTAGTTCGCGATCGCCATCTTCTGCCTGTCCCGTCTGTTTGCGAGGGGCGATCGCGCCTATGCCAATGATGGAATCCCTAGCTTGTAACTTTTGCAGTCATATTTTTTTGCTGGAGCAAAGCGAGGATCGACGGCAACAGTTTTTGCGAATGGCAGATACGATCTCTACCCTGCGCTGGGCTTGGACGGGCAAACGCTGGGAAAATGCTAACGCCGTTCAGGTCTATACGAGTCGCTGGCTGAGCATTTTGGGGATTTTGTTAGTGATTATTCCCACGGCAATTACTTCCTGCGCCGCCTATTATTTTGCCCCAGAACCTAATGTGCCTTTAGCATGGTTTCCTAAGTTTTGGGCGATCGCCACTTTTTGCGGTCATTTATTGGTGTTAATGTCAATCGTCCGCGACTATACTGCCTTTCCGATCCGAGCTTATTGGCGATCGCTTTTTAGATCTTAATTAGCTGGGCATAACATGAGTTTGGGATAATTTGAAACGGGCTTTGAGAAAGGGTTTGCGTAGCAAACCCTTTCTCAAAGCCCAAAAGTAAAAGCCTTGCGTAGCAAGGCTTTTACTTTTGAGCTTTGAAAACTTGCCAGCTTAACCCCAACTGACGTTATACCAAAACACAAAATGGCTATGCCATTTTGTGTTTTGAAAACCCTTACTGGGTTTGGTTTTTAATTCACAAAAGTATTGTCACACTTTCGTGAATTGGTATTAATTAACATGACTAGCGATAGCGATAAAATGACCATATGGGAAAAAAGAAAAAAAGTGAATTTAAAGGACGAAGCTCACTCCTTAAAACCTTAGGTAAGTCTTTATCAGTATTTCGTTATGTCATCAAGGCTCTCGGCTTGGTCTGGACGACTAGTCGAACTTTGACCCTAGCGATCGCCTTGTTTACCCTGATGGGGGGATTGCTACCTGCGGCGATCGCCTATGTGGGAAAACTAATCGTTGATAGTGTGGTCATCGCCTCCCACAGTGGTATAGGGAGCGATCGCCATTTAGCCCTGAGCTATGTTGGCTTAGAAGCCTTCTTAATTATTGTTTTAGCGGCTGCCCAAAAAGGCTTAAACATATCGCAATCATTGCTGCGTGTATTGCTCGGACAGAAGGTGAATGTATTAATTCTCGAAAAAGCCCTCACCCTCAATCTAGCTCATTTTGAGGATTCAGAATTCTATGACAAGATGACCCAAGCGCGATCGCAGGCTTCTAATCGTCCTCTATCGCTGATTAGCCGTATCTTTGGTTTGGGACAATCAGCTTTAACTTTAGTAACCTTTAGCGGGCTGTTATGGCATTTTTCAATCTGGGCTGTAATGGTCTTAATTTTGGCAGCAATTCCTGCATTTGTCGCCGAAACCAGATTTTCAGAACATGCATTCCGTTTATTTCGATGGCGATCGCCTGAGACCAGACAGCAACATTATTTAGAAACCTTACTGGCGCGGGAAGATTATGCCAAGGAGGTGCAACTTTATCAATTAGGCGGAATGCTATTACAGCGCTATCGTGATATTTTCAACCGTCTTTACGATGAGGATCGCCATCTTACAATTCAAAAAGGAATTTGGGGATATTTGCTAGGACTGCTCAGTACGGGAGCGTTTTATGCCGCTTACGCTTGGATCGTGATCGAGGCGATCGCAGGTCAGATCAGCTTGGGGGAAATGACCATGTATTTAGTGGTCTTTCGTCAAGGTCAATCTACCTTTGCCTCGGCATTAACCTCCATTGGCGGCATGTACGAAGACAATCTCTATTTAGCCAACCTATACGAATTTCTCGAACAACCCATTCCTAAATCCTACGGCACGATCAAACATGGAATTACGTCGGATGGAATTAGATTTGAGAATGTTTCCTTCTGTTATCCTGAAAGCCAAGAGCCCGTGTTAAAGGATATTTCTTTACATTTAAAGCAAGGACAGAAACTCGCGATCGTGGGCGAAAATGGCTCTGGGAAAACCACTCTGATCAAGCTGTTAACAAGGCTCTATATTCCCAGTAGCGGCAGGATTTTACTGGATGGTGTGGATCTGAATGATTGGGATCTAGATGCATTGCGAAACAGAATTGGGGTAATTTTTCAGAACTTCGTCCAGTACCAATTTACCGTAGGCGAGAATGTCGGAGTCGGTAATGTGGCGAGACTCGAAGATGTCCGAGAATGGGAAATTGCTACCGAAAAAGGGATGGCAAAACCATTCATTAATAATATGCCCCAGAAATTTAGTACCCAGCTAGGCAAATGGTTTAAGGGTGGTCAAGAGTTATCAGGTGGGCAATGGCAAAAGATTGCTCTATCCAGAGCCTTTATGCGATCGCAAGCCGACATTCTGGTATTAGATGAACCAACTGCGGCGATGGATGCTGAGGCAGAAATGAGCATTTTCAATCATTTCCATTCTCTCACTAAAGATCGCATGGTCGTTCTCATTTCCCATCGCTTCTCTACCGTGAGAATGGCCGATCAGATCGTCGTAATGGCAGATGGTAGAATTATCGAGCAAGGCAGTCACGAGCAATTATTAGCAGCAGATGGACGCTATGCCCATCTTTTTTCGCTGCAAGCGGCAGGTTACCAATAGCTTTTAAAGTGAAAATTATGCAAGCTTTTAACTGGCAAAAAATCCAGAATGGTTCTGATATTCGTGGTGTGGCGATCGCTGGTGTACCCAACGAAGAAGTCAACCTAACCCCTGAAGTTGTCAGTATTTTGGGTAAAGCTTTTGCAAGTTGGCTATCCCAAAAGTTAAATAAGCCGACGACAGAATTACTCATTTCCGTTGGTAGGGATAGCCGTCTTTCGGGAGCAGAATTAATGCAAGCGGTAATGACAGGAATTAATGCTCTCGGCAGTCAAGTTTATGACTTGGAGATCGCTTCTACTCCTGCCATGTTTATGAGTACGATTACCGATGGATTTAAATGCGATGGGGCAATTATGCTAACCGCGAGCCATCTCCCCTTCAATCGCAATGGCTTAAAGTTTTTTACCGCCCAAGGTGGTTTAGAGAAAAAGGACATTACGGATATTCTTACCCTTGCAGAAAAGAATGAATTTGTGACTTCTGAATCTCAGGGCAAAATTACCGAACATAATTTTATTGCCGTTTATGCCAGTCAATTTGTTACGCAAATCCGCAGAGCGGTCAATCATCCTGAACATTACGAACAGCCCCTGAAGGGATTAAAAGTCATTGTCGATGCAGGGAATGGCGCAGGAGGCTTTTATGCCGATCAGGTTTTGCTGCCTTTAGGAGCGGATATTACGGGCAGTCAATTTCTCGATCCCGATGGCACATTCCCCAACCATGTTCCCAATCCTGAGGATAAGGTGGCAATGGCAGCAATTTGTGATGCCGTAATTAAACATCAAGCGGATTTTGGCATTATTTTTGATACTGATGTCGATCGCAGTGCCGCCGTAGATCAGTTTGGCAAGGAATTAAATCGCAATCGTTTAATTGCGTTAATTTCAGCGATCGTTCTACAAGAACATCCCCAATCAACAATTGTGACGGATTCTATTACTTCCGATGGGCTAACTAAATTTATCGAACGGGACTTACAGGGCAAACATCACCGTTTTAAGCGGGGATACAAAAACGTGATTAATGAGTCGATCCGCCTCAATCAGATCGGGCAGGAGTCTTGGTTAGCGATCGAGACTTCGGGGCATGGGGCGATGAAGGAGAATTACTTCCTTGATGATGGAGCTTACTTAGTCAGTAAGCTCTTAATTGAGTTAGCGAAGTCTAAATTAACGGGAAAGTCCCTCACGGATTTAATCGTGAATCTACAGGAACCGATCGAAAGCGAAGAATTTCGGATCAAGATGACGGTAGATGATTTCAAAGCCTTAGGCGATCGCCTGATTAAAGATTTACAAGCCTTTGCGAGTAACCAACCAGATTGGCAAATTGTTCCTCATAACTACGAAGGAATTCGCGTTTCCTGTAATTCCATGGATGAAAATGGTTGGTTTTTACTACGCCTCTCATTACACGATCCTGTGATGCCTTTAAATATCGAGTCCAATATTGAAGGCGGCGTTGCCAAGATTCTCCAAAGGTTAACAGCTTTCTTCCAATCCATAGAAGGGCTGGATATTTCGGCATTTTCTCGCAATGGCTAAAGATGAGTGGCGGCGCTTCGCGCCGCCACTCATCTTTAGGGTTTTATCCCAAAACACACAATGGCGTAGCCATTGTGTGTTTTGGGATTACTTAGAAAAGACTCGCGGAAAACAAGCCGCCGATACAAACCATGCCGATCGCCCACATGGGCGATCGCAACCAAGGTAAATCGAGAATATAAAACAAGTTAAATAAAAATCTTGCCACCAGAAAAGCAATGATATAAAGCGAAGTGCGATCGGAAGCAACATTGGTCACGTAGGCGGTGAGGGCTGCGGCTGCAAATAATGCAAATACCTCAAAGGAATTTTGGTGCGCCCATGTGGCTCGCTTGGCATAGTCTGGTAAGCGATCGAACATGGCCCTTGGGGCGTTCATATCGATACCAATATGCAACCGTCCGTAAGCGACCACTATATAGGGCAAATACACTAACCCCGCCGCGATCGCTATGCCATACAGCAATAGCTGCGATGGTGTAATAATAAAATTCATCATGCTTTTATATGAAGTAATGAAGACCGAGCAAAAATAAAGTTAACAAAAGTTAACTTTATCCTATATGGTAATGTTTTCTGAAACTAAAGCCCTCAAAACCTTTTGCCTACTGCAATCCAATTCATGATGCAACCTCAATTTACAATTCGTGCGGCGACCATTGCCGATATTCCAGCCATTTTTTCGCTAATTCAGGCTCTCGCTGACTATGAAAAGCTTTCCGATCAGGTAACAGGGGATATCGCGCAACTTCAAGAAGATCTTTTTGGTACTCATCCCTGTATTGAAGCGATCGTCGCTCAGATAGAAGCATCTCAGCAAGTTGTCGGATTTGCACTCTTTTTTACCAACTATTCTACCTTCTTAACTCAAAGAGGGATTTATTTAGAAGATCTATTTGTGTTATCGGAATATCGCGGTAGCGGAATTGGTAAGGGATTGATTGCCAAGGTTGCCCAAATTGCCTTAGCTAGAGGATGCGGTCGTTTTGAGTGGTCGGTTTTAGATTGGAATGCCCCTGCGATCGCTTTTTACAAACGGATTGGTGCAGAAGTTCTACCCGATTGGCGGATTTGCCGCGTCACTGGCGAAGACTTAAAGAACCTAGCAAGTTCCTGAGCGATCGCGCCAGAATTTCTAGCAATCTCGGTTGGAGATTAATCCACTAGGCAAAGTGGTTTTGCATAGTTTTGCATTCGCCAATTGGGATTCTGATATGTTCGAGCTCGTCAAATCGGCTTCAGTTAGATTGGTATTATGGAAAATTGCGTTAGTAAAATTAGTCAATAGCATTTTAGTGCGCTTTAAGTTGACATTACTAAGATTTGCCTCGGTGAGATTGGCGCGGCTGAGATTAGAAAAGGTAATACTCGCCCCGACTAAGTTGGCGCGGCTGAGGTCGGATGCAAGAATATGGCTGTAGTCCAATTTGCTAACTGGTAAATATGCTCCTGTCAAATCGCAAACTTGACATTTTTGAGTAGTTTGGAGCTGGATGACATGGCGCGGATTTGCCGCCCATGCGGGCAGGGGAAACAGAAGCAAAATGAGTAGCGCGATCGCGAAAAAGATGCGGTATTTCATAGCTAAAGTTTTCGACTCTAAATAATCTAAATAAATTAATAGGTAATACCAATTCCCAAAATGGCAACGCCATTTTGGGGTTTTAAAACCCTTACTGGGTTTGGTTTTCAATTCCCAAAAGTGTTGTCACACTTTCGTGAATTGGTATAAGTGGGCTTAATTAAATATAAAACCCTAAAACCTATGGCGCACGCGCAGCGTGTGCCGCAGGTTTTAGATCTGGATTTTAATTATGCTGAGGTACTTCAGTAAAAATTAGTAATTAATCAAAATCAATTAAAATTAATCAATTGTGACAATGACGGGAGTGTGATCGCTAGGTTGCGTCAATTTTCGAGGTTCGACATCGATCGCACAGGCTGTAGCGCGATCGTATAACGGCTCGGTTAAGAAATGGTAATCAATCCGCCAGCCCCGATTGCGACTAAAGCCTCCAGAACGATAATCCCACCAACTATAGTACCCGCCCGCCGATTCAAACTTCCGAAATACATCTTTAAATCCCAGATTTAAAACCGCATCTAGGGCTTCGCGTTCGATATCCGTTGACATCACCTTATTTTCGCGCCCTTTAGGATCGTAGATATCGAGATCGGCGATCGCCACATTAAAATCGCCACAGATTAGCACTTTGTCATTTTGGTTTAGCAACGCTTGCAGATATTCCTTTAATAATTTCAGCCAACGCAACTTATATTCATATTTTTCGCTCCCTACTTCCGAGCCATTGGGGACATACATATTCACGATCTGGACATCGCCATACTTTGCCGCGATCAAGCGCTTCTGATCCTCCAGACTTGGCTCGGAAATTTCTCCCAATACCGCAGCAAACCCAGTTTGAATATCCTGTAAAGGCGATCGCGAAATCAGTGCCACACCGTTATAGGATTTCTGTCCATAAATATAGGTTTGATAGCCCAACTCCGTAAAGGGGGAATGGGGAAAGTCGCCATCAACCACCTTGGTTTCCTGTAAGCACAGCACATCAACCTCAGGATTTGCCTGCAACCAATCACAAACATGGGTAATCCGCGTCCGCACTGAATTGACGTTCCAAGTTGCAATTTTCATAAAATCTCTATATCAAATCCATACAAGTAGCTCAGTTCTGAGCTTGGTTTGCTCGCCATGATAGCAAACTAAGCTTCTAGGTTTTAAGTTTACTTCTGCCTTACCTTAGTAAAACCAGAGAGCGTACCGCCCGCTACGCGGGCGGTACGCTCTCTGGTTTGGTTTTTTAATTATGCCGAACTACTTACTTGGCAGCATAAACATTATCCTTCGTGCCACAATTTAAACAGTTAATTAAATTTTCCCAATTTGAGTTTGTTCGACATGATTTCTCACAACAATATCGCCGATTTAATTCGTGCCGCTTTACCTAATGCCAAGGTACAGGTGGAAGATCCCAATCATGATGGTCAACACTTTACCGCAATCATCGTCGCCGAACAATTTGAAGGTTTATCGATGATCAAGCAGCATAAACTGGTCTATGGTGCAATTCAAGAGCACCTTGACACTGGCGCAATTCACGCTCTACAGCTCAAAACCTATAGCCTCTCGCAGTGGGAAAGTATGCAGGTACAGGTTCTCTAATTAGAGATTGCCATGCAGCCAAAACCCCAAAGAGAATCGCGGCAATTTACAACGCAACGCTCTTTGGGGTTTGATGAATTTTTGAATTGGCATTTTTTGAATTGGCATTTAAAGCTACTGTATAATTTGCTCGCGCCATGTTTATCAATACGCAGCATAAATCAGAAAATTAGCAGTCAATTTAGCAGTCAAATTCATGACCCTTCGCATTTACAACACAATCACCAGACGCAAAGAAGATTTTATTCCCCTCACATCGGGAATTGTAAAAATGTATGTTTGTGGTGTAACGGTCTATGATTATTGCCATTTGGGTCATGCCAGAGCCTATGTAGTTTGGGATATGGTGCGACGCTATCTGGAAACCAAGTACCAAGTTCAGTTTGTCCAGAATATTACCGATATTGATGACAAAATTTTAAAGCGGGCTCAGGAACAAAATACGACTATGCAGGCGATCGCAGAGCAGTATATTGCTGCCTACGATGAGGATATGGCAAGGCTCAATATTGCCAAAGCTAATAGTTATCCGCGAGCCACTGCCACGATTCCTGAAATTATCGAACTCATTCAGCAATTAATCGATCGCGACTATGCCTACGTTTCCCATGGCGATGTGTATTATGCCGTGCAGAAATTTCCCACCTACGGCAAGTTGTCAGGGCGCAAGCTCGAAGATATGCAAGCGGGGGCAAGCGGGCGCGTGGACGATCGCGAAGAACAAAAACGCTATCCCTTTGACTTTGCTCTATGGAAATCGGCTAAGCCGAATGAACCATTTTGGGTATCACCTTGGGGCGATGGTCGTCCAGGTTGGCATATCGAATGCTCGGCAATGGTGAGATCTCATTTAGGAGAAACCATTGATATCCATGCAGGTGGTACGGATTTACAATTTCCCCATCATGAGAATGAAATCGCGCAATCAGAAGCAGCCTATAAACAGCCTTTAGCGAACTACTGGATGCATAATGGCTTTGTCAATATTGATGGCGAGAAAATGTCCAAATCGCTCAATAATTTCCAAACGATTCGCGATTTATTGACAGTTTTCGACCCAATGGCAATCCGTCTATTTGTTCTGCAAGCGCAGTACCGCCAACCGATTGACTTTACGGAAGAGGCGATTAACGCCGCAACTAAAGGCTGGGAGACAATCCGTGAGGGAATGCTATTTGCTTCGGACTTCGGCGAAAGGTGGGGATGGCAGCAGATCGATCCTCCATTGCGCCATGAAGTTAGCGAGGCGATCGCTGGTTTTGAAGAAGCAATGGAGGATGATTTTAATACCTCGGTAGCAATTTCCTACGTATTTGAACTAGCTAAGAAATTGCGGGCAGAGCGAAATTCCCTATCCCATACAGGTGAAACGGCTGCTAGTTCAGAAACTCTCTTTAGAGACTGGCAAGCCCTCAGTTACATGACGAATATTTTAGGCTTTATTGCCAAGATTGGCGATCGCGCGGTGAAGCCTGAAAGTCTCAGTGAAACTGAAATTACAAGCTTAATTCAGCAAAGAATTGAGGCAAAAAAAACAAAAAACTATCAGGAAGGCGATCGCATTCGCGATTACCTAAAAGATAAAGGCATTACTCTGATTGATCGGAAAGACGGTACAACCAGTTGGATGTAAGAACAAAGGCACTGCTCAGCAGTGCCTTTGTTCTTTAACCTGATGAACTAACTATTAGTAACAAGCTAGGTAAAACTCATGGACAAATATCAAGTTTTAAGGGATACAGGTACAAATGCTCCTAATTACGATCTAGAAACGGAGGATATTATCAATTGGTTGTCTAAGTGGGATGCTCAGTATGGCATTAGCATTGATAATGTTGAGGAAGATGCGTTGGATATATTCTTTTTGAATCTCCCTGAAGATCTAACGGAACTTTCCATAGATATCTATAAACTATGCCCAGACACTATCGATCAACATTTTGGCTGTATTGGTGATCTGCTCGAAGAAATGGAAGCCTCAGAACAGGATATTCCTGAGAATTTTCAAGAATTCGTAAAAGATATCGATTTCAATGATGAGAACTACGGTTTTGAACTTCTGAAGCGATCGCTCGCTCTCAATAAATCAGTTGGATTGTGGTGGGATTAATCAATTTCAAAGCGCAAAAGTAAAAGCCTTGCTACGCAAGGCTTTTACTTTTGCGCTTTTACAGCGCTTTGCGCTCAAACCCAAACCAAGAAAAAAATTTGAAAGCGTTGCTTTGCAACGCTTTCAAATTTTTTTCTTGTGGTTCGTTTGATCGATAATTGCTATAAATTTTGCCAGCTTAACCCGAACTCACGTTCCGTAAGGTTTTGAAATTCCCAAAATGGCGTTGCCATTTTGGGAATTGGTATAAGCCCCAAACAGAGAAGGCGATGCAGGAGCAATTTATGAATAGTTCTTGCCTTGTCGGCAGCTATCGAATTTTAGTTCTTGGTTCGATCGTATGCGGTTTAATTCCGTAGTATTTAACGGCTGTAGTCATATTCAACTGCAATAGTTTGTCTTCTCCCAAAACATATTCATCTTTACCTATGACAGGGTAAGGTTGCAATATTTCCATGATTTGAGAAGCTACGGCTTTAGCCAATAGGGGCGGAACGGAGTTCCCAACCTGTCTAAAGCCATGCCAAATAGTCTTATGAAAACGGAACCAATCGGGATAACTATGTAACCTTGCCGCTTCCCTGACGGTTATGCATCTTGGGGAATTAGGATGGATAGGGCGAGGTGCTGTAAAAGCGCCTCGATTACTAGGTGTTCCTGCTCTCAGAGTGTTGCTAATCCCATTTAAATCCAGTTTATAAAATCGGCTAATGCGTTCTACTTCTCCTTGCGCTGTATTCCGAAATCGGTATTTTGAACTCTCTCCATGTTTGGACATTAGGCTCGAAGTGAGGATATTGGCATTATGCTTGCGTTTATAGCCAAAGTTAGCCTTCCCAAAATCATTGATCAGTTCTACATACTTACTAGAACCGCTAATCGTAGCCGTACAAAAGTCTTGATTCCGCAATGCAGGATGTTGGGCAATATCTTGTAAATCAGCGATCGCTTCATAGACCGTAGGACCATTGGGCAAATCGATCAGCTCCTTCGCAATGCGTTTTGCCTTGGCAGGTTTCGTAATTGGGGCAGGGTAATTAGGAAGATGGACATCTTGGCGACAACCAATTAAGAAAAGTCGTTCACGATGTTGGGGTACACCAAAATGGGCTGCATTAAGCACTTTATAGTTTTGTAGGACTTTGTAACCATGCTGCTCGAAACTATCAATCACTTCATCTAAAAATTTCCTGTGGTTACCTACGGTCAGCCCTTTGACATTTTCCATTACAAAGTATTTGGCATTGAGTTCCGTCACGATGCGCATAAAGTGCGACACCAACTCATTGCGCGGATCGTCAAAAGCGCGTTTACCCATCAAGGAGAAGCCTTGGCATGGAGGTCCTCCGAAAACCACATCAACTTCGCGATCGCCTATTTGCGATCTTTGGCGAATCTCATCACCTGATATTTTTGTGACGTTAGCACAGATTACTTTCCACATGGGGAAATTGTACTCATGGGTAGCGCAATGAATCGGATCGATCTCGACGGAAGCAAGTACATCAAAACCAGCTTGCTCAAAGCCCAAGGTCATACCTCCCGCTCCCGCAAATAAATCCACCGCGATCGGTCGTTGATTTCCCATAATCGACAAAGAATTTAGATATCAGAACAGAAAATCTATTGTATAGCAATGAAAGTTTCGCTTAGGATATAAAACCGAAAAGACGAGTGGCGGCGCGAAGCGCCGCCACTCGTTTTACTAGTCTAGTCAGATTCAAATTAAGTCCTATTCATTAGTCCCTAATGCTCCAGGGGAGCCAGTCAATGTTCTCCGTGGGGAACAAGTGGCGATCGTAATAATTAAAGTCATAATATAGGGCGCAGCGTTGAACAGGTAATAGTAAGACGTAATACCCACCGCTTGCAATGCAGGACCAATGGCTTGAGCGCCACCAAATAACAAGGAAGCCCAGAGGCATTGCACTGGTTGCCATCGCGCGAAAATTACCAAAGCTACCGCCATTAAGCCCTGTCCGCTAGAAATCCGCTCCGACCACAGTCCTGGATAATATAGCGATAGACTCGCACCGCCAATCCCAGCTAAGAAACTCCCTGCCACGATCGCACAGGTACGCACACCCACAACCGATATCCCCATTGCCCTTGCCGCACTAGGACTATCGCCCACGGCTCGAATGTACAAGCCCCAACGGGTCGAACTAAAGAACCACTGCATGAAAAAGGCGATCGCAATCCCAATCAATAGCAAAGGACTGACCTTTAGCGCTGATTGCACCTGTGAATAGGTACTCCAGTTACCCCACTCAAGAACGGGTAAAGGAATCGCCTTGGGTTGAATAAAAGCCTTACCAAAAAAGAAAGCAATACCGCTACCAAAGATAATCATCGCGATGCCAACGGCAACATCACTTACCCTCGGACGCTGCGATAACCAAGCATGAATCAAACCTAAGCCAACTCCCGCTAAGCCAGCGACCAGAACTCCGAACCAAGGAGACTGGGTTAGATAGGAGACAGCATAGGCGGTCATTGCCCCAGTGAGTAGGGTTCCTTCCAGACCGAGATTAATTTTGCCAGATTTCTCAGTGAGGCACTCGCCTAAGCTGACAAATAGAAATGGAGCGCTTCCTCGGAGCGTCCCTGCCACGATCGCTAGCGGTACGCTCATCCAACCTAGTGAATCATCTGTCATTGTTTTTTATCTATCGAGCATTTGTGATTAGATTGTTAAACTTGTGGTTTGACTGTTACAGTGCTTTGCGCTCAACCCCAAACCAAGAAAATTTTTGAAAGCTTTGCTTTGCAACCCTTTCAAAAATTTCCCTATGGTTCGTTTGGTCGATAATTGCTGTAAGCATAAGTAAATTAAAAATCTTGAAGTGCGTAACGCCTGTGTAGCGGGCGGTACGCGCAATTTTGATCGTTAGCTATCTAAACCAAGCTGGCAGATGCATCAATTTTAGCTTCAGGTTCTCTATCTTTAAAGAATTCTAAACGACCGTAAAGAGACTCACTAAAGAGAATCGCTAAGAAGACAATACCTTGGAAAAGCAAAACCGTGGCATCGGGCAGTCCAAAGCTTCGCTGAAGGGCACTACCACTAGCCAAAATACCGCCCATTAAAACAGCAACCAGTACGGCCACTAGGGGATTCTGCCTCGCAATAAAGGCAACCAGAATACCACTGTATCCATAATCAGAATTTAAGGAGGCATTAGCGCTACCATGAATGGCAGCAATCTCTACCATTCCTGCAAGCCCAGCACAGGAACCACCCAGAAAACTGACAATGAGGGTGAGTTTTCCGACGGGCAAGCCAGCAATTTTAGCAGCACGGATATTGCCACCGACGGTACGAACCGCAAAACCAAAAGTTGTGCGATGAATGAGGAAATAGGCGATCGCACAGGCTACCAATCCATAGATCAATCCATAGTGCACCCGCGAGTTAGGAATGCTTTGCAGCATATTTACCGCCGCAAGGGGAAAACTCGAAGGCTTATTCAAACTAGAAGGATCGCGCATGGGCCCTTCAACTAGGGTGTTGAGCAAGGCGATCGCAATATAGTTCATTAACAAACTACTGATAGTTTCATTTACGCCTCGGTAGTACTTAATCGCCCCAACAAAAGCGATCCATAAACCACCAGCGATAATGCCACCCATAGCCATCGCGATCTGCACCATGACTGGAGGTAAGGAGCCTAAAGACAACCCAATCGCAATTGCCCCTAAGCCACCAACAATCAAGGCTCCTTCGTTACCGATTATTGTCAACCCCAACATTGCAGGTAAAGCCGTGCATAGGGAGGTCAGCATTAACGGTGCTGCTCTGATCAGAGTTCCCTGCCATGAAAAGCTATTGCCAAAGGCAGACTTGTAGATCGTGCCATAAATCTCGATCGGATTCTTTCCTTGGAATGCACAAAATATACCGAAAACAATTAAAGAGGCAATTATCGCCCCAATCGGAATGAGAATCGTCTCCGATTTAGAACGCCAGCGATCGAGTATATTCATATACTTGGTTCTCAAATAAATAATTTGCCCATAAACTTTTAAAAAAGCTTTCTTAGTAAGTCTTTCTTAAATAGCTAGGCATAAGTAAACTTAAAACCTAGCAGAGCGTACCGCCCGCTAAGCGGGCGGTACGCTCTCTGGTTTTGGTTTTTAATTACACATAGCTACTTAAAAGTTTATGGGACTTAGCTTTTGATGCTACCGATAACGCCTTCCACAAACCAATCCATCTTCTCTTCTAAATAGAGATCGGTTTGTTTGTACTGCTTATCCTTCGCAATAACTACCTTGCCTGTGTTGTCTTTGATTTCGCCAGCATAGATCACCATGCTACCATCCATGAATTTAGCCAGTACCTTTTCGGCTTCTTTCTTGGTTGCAGCGCTGACCGCACTACCAAAGGGTGAAATCTTACAGAACTTCTCCTTCAGCCCACCACGCACTAGATGGGGAATGCCTCCATCAGTAACAGACTTACCAGCCTTAAACCATTCTACATATTGGGTATATACGCTAGTCCAATCCCATTCCGCACCAGTTAAATAACCATTAGGAGCAAGCTTCGATTGATTAGCATGATAGCCAGTACAGAAAATCTTCCGTTTTTCGGCAGTTTCCATCACTACCTTAGGACTATCAACGTGACAGGTTAAAACATCTACGCCTTGATCGACCATGCTGTTCGAGGCTTCAGCTTCCTTAACAGGAACCGACCAATCACCCGTGAAAATGACCTGTACCGTGGCTTTAGGATTAACACTGCGCGCGCCAAGGGTGTAGCTATTAATATTGCGAATTACTTGAGGAATTGGTTTCGCAGCGACAAATCCTAACTTGCCAGACTTTGTGGTTAGTCCTGCAACCACACCCGCGACATATTCTGCTTCGTCGATGTAGCCATAGTAACTACCAATGTTCTTAGGATGTTTGCCCTCGGTATACATACCGCCACAATGGAAGAACTGCACCTTGGGATTTGCCGCAGCAACTTTGAGAATATGCGGATCGAAGTATCCAAAGGATGTTGGGAAGAGGGCAGAAACATTGTTTTGATTGATCATGCTGAGCATGGTTTCTTGTACAGTGGCGGTCTCCGCAACACTAGCCTCACTGACCGTCTTCACATTCGGCAATTTACCGATCGCCGTTTCACCCTCAAAGTGAGCTTGACTATATCCATAGTCATCCTTCGGACCAACATAAATGAATCCAATAGTTATGGGTCCTGCCGCTGGTGCACCTGAAGCACTGGGCGAACCTGCTGAAGTGGTGGTATTTGTAGGAGCTTGTTCTGTACAACCAGCCCATAGTTGAGAAGTTGCGCCAAAAGCGGCTGTAGCGATCGCGCCTCGGATAAATTTGCGACGGGGAATATAGATCGGACTCATGCCTTCACACCTTTTCAAGATTGAACGTAACGCGAGTTAGAAAACTAAAAATAGTAATAAGAGAAATCTACACTGGACTAGAACTTAGCAAACATTAGTTGTAACAAATGTATTACTAACTACTTGAACTACCGAGCCATATTTATGTAAAACACAAAAGGGCGTGCTTTGCACACCCTTTTGGATTAGGAAGTTTACGCCCTAAATTTAGAAGCTAAATACCGCTTGTAGGTTACCCACAAACACGGTTGGATTAGTACTAAAGTTGTTAGGATTGAAGATGAAGTAGGCCGAAGGAACCAAGGAGATATTCTTGGTTACGGGATAGATGTAAGACAGTTCGAGGTTATATTCAGTCCCGTCATTACCTCTACCAGCGGTAATCACATTGCTGCTATCACCAAACTTATATGGTAAAGAGAAGGAGATCATCGCTTGTGCCCCTTCTTTAAACAGGTCAGGGAAAGCTGCCCCAACTTGGAAGGTGTACTGGTTGATACTCGTCGAACCACCCGCAGTGAGGTTGATGTTAGTCGTTCCATAACCATACCGACCAAACAATCCAAATCCTTTGGTAACCAACCAATCAAAGTTAGCCACAAAGATATCAGATTGGGCATTGTTTACCCCAGAAGCAACGGTCGCAATACCTTGGAAAGAAGGACCACCACCGATAGTCGTTGCGGTATTTCTAGTAAAGTTACCATGGCTATAGATGAGTCGGAGTTTGAAGGCATCGCTGGGTTTGAAACCGATTTCAGCCGTCAAATTATTGGTTCCACCGAATAAACCTTCGTTGGGATTGGAAGCAGATGTGGTACCAACAAACTCTCTACTATCAGCCAAGTAGCCAACCTTAAAGTCAAACATGTTGCCCAAGGGAGTCATAAAGACCGCACCAGCACCACGTTTGGAGTCACTCAACAACGTGCTATTAATTGAGTTGAATGTGGTATTCCAAGGATAGATGAAACGAATGCCATCAAAATATTTGTAGAAATTGACGCGAGGACCGACAACGAGAGTAGCTTTGTCAAACACTGGGAAAGTATAGGACAACTCACGCAAGATGAACTGATTGGAGTTAACTCCAGCAGTTTGATCGGTAAAAGGAACCCCAGTAGTATTGAAGAAACTGCCGCCTGCATAGGTATTGTAGGGAGAGCTACCATTACCAACAGCCAACTGGGTAACTAACGAATCTTTACCAGTGAAGGAGGTATTGAGGGTCAACCAAACCAAGCCACTAAAGGTGATATTGGGTTTAGCTGTTGAAGAAGCGCCAGATACGGTAGCCGACGAAGCACCTGTAAGGTTAAAGAATGCTAAACCACTGAGCTTGGTAGTAGTCGAAAACTGTTGTGCTTCTAGTTTTGCCACCTTAGCATCTAGGGCATCAACGCGACCACGAAGAGTAGCTAGTTCTGCGGCAAATTCTTCTTGCAGTTTCTTGAGAGTAGCGAGGTCTTCTTTACTGACCTTATCGGCTAAACCTGCGGAGATAATTTCATTGATCTTGTCTAAACAAGCATTTAAACCTGCGGCAAATTCGTAACGACTGGTTGCCTGCTTGCCACGGAAGGTACGGTCGGGATAACCTGCGATACATCCATAGCGCTCTACGAGAGATTGTAATGCTGTAAATGCCCAATCAGTGGGCTTGACATCACTTAGCTGTGATACAGAAGTAACGTTTTGAGCTACTTCTGTTTTGGAACGGTTTAGCTCTGCATTAATCGATTGAATAGTTGCTGAATCGCTGAGCTTAATTTCCGTCGATGACAATGATGTAGCAGGTGTAGCAGGAATTGCCGTTGCTGGCACTGAAGCTTCACTAAGTTTTACTTCACTGGGCTTTACTTCACTGATCTTTACTTCGCTAAGCTTTACTTCACTAACAGGCAATGAAGACTGTAAAGTTGGAACTGATGAAACCTTTGACTGAACTTGGGATTGATTGATAGTTTCTGCATTTGCCCCTGTTGCTGCCAACAGGCTTAAGCCTAATAGAATTGAAATATTACTGACCTTTTTCATTCCTTCACACCATTAAAGAAATATGCCTCGCTATTATGACAAACAGCATGATCAGCAGAAATAGTTAATCAAGAATGAATTATTAAATGAGAATAATTGATAATGATTAAATATTATGAGAACTCTGCGATCACAAAACTTGTTTATATTAGCTAAAACCTATGGGTTAAAAGTTAACAAAATTGAAGTTCAGTAAATGTATTAGTAGATACAATCTATCCCCAATCGTCATCCCAGTCATCATCAAAATCGTCTCTTTGCTTTTTAGCAGTTCTCGAAATATCCTTTTTAACTTCCCTTTTAACTTCTTGTTTAACCTCTTGCTTAACTTCTGATTTTTGGGATTGATTATTGGAGGGGTATTTAGGGGAGGTAAAGCCAGAAAATTTTGGCACTTCTGGCAGACGGAAGTTGAGTGAGCTTTGCCAGAGGCTGACAAATGCTGCGCCTAAGCCAGTGGCGAAAACTAGAACTACTCCTAAGGGTAATTTAATTGATTGTAAGGAAAAAAGTTTCAAATTCACGAGATAGGTATTTTGTCCCGCAAATACCGCGATCGCTAATGTCAGACCCCAAAGGAATAGATATAGGGAGAGTCGCAGCATTATAAATGACCTACCTTTTCAGTTACCTTTTCAGTTACCTTATCAGGATGCGCAGGGGATTGGGCAGGGGAATCTTCGACCAGATAATGCCCAAATTTTTCGACAAAGCAATTTTCGATAATTGCTTGGCGCATTTGCTGGGTAAAGCGGATTAATTCGGTAATGTTATGAATTGATAGTAATGTGTAACCGAGGATTTCTTGCGATCGCACGAGATGGCTGATATAGGCTCGTGAAAAGTTTTGGCAGGCGTAGCAGTTACATTCGCGATCGATGGGAGTGAAGTCCCGTTTAAATTTTTGGTTTTTGAGATTCCAGCGTTCGCCTCTGACTAGGGCGACACTGTGCCGCGCAAAGCGCGTAGGAATTACACAGTCAAACAGATCGATTCCTGCGGCAACGGCTTGAGCCATTTCTTTATAGGTTCCGACCCCCATCAGATAGCGAGGTTTATCGGCTGGGAGGAGGGGCGTAGTTGCCTTAACGATTTTTTCGATTAATTCTGGGGGCTCGCCGACACTCACACCGCCGATCGCATAGCCAGGCAAATCGAATTCAATTAGTTCTCTTGCAGATTGTTGGCGCAAATCCAAAAAAACGCCTCCCTGCACAATGCCAAATAAAGCTTGATCGTCCTTGCGATCATGAGCTTTGATGCAACGCTCCAGCCAGCGAGTCGTGCGTTGTCCCGCAAGCTTGACGGCTTCATAAGTGGCCGGATAGGGGGCGCATTCGTCAAACGCCATGATCACATCTGCGCCGAGTTGATTCTGGATTTGAATTGATTTCTCTGGCGTGAGATTGATCGTATTGCCATCACGGGGCGATCGGAACTGGACTCCCTCTTCACTAATGGAACGAATTTCGCTGAGGCTGAAAACTTGAAAACCACCCGAATCCGTCAGAATGGGTCCATCCCAATTCATAAATTTATGTAAGCCACCTGCCTCAGCCACAATATCCTCTCCTGGTTGCAGATGGAGGTGATAGGTATTGGCTAGGATCATTTCTGCCTTACAGTCCTTGAGTTGGGCAGGGGTAACGGTTTTTACATTTGCCAATGTACCAACGGGCATAAATCTTGGGGTATGCACGACTCCATGGGGAGTATGGAATTCCCCCACTCTGGCATCGGTGTTGCCACATTGACAAACTAATTTAAAGGTAAAGTTATTCAGAGCTTACGATCCTAGACTTATTGACAAATTTGGATATAGCTATAGTTACTCAAGTCAGGACATCAAACCCAATAGAGAGTTGCGGCGCGAAGCGCCGCAACTCTCTATTGGGTTTGATGCTTGTCCTAACATTATTGGCTATGGCTATAAGTTCAGATAGCTTTCCATTGTATCGCAAAATTATTTTGGTTCCTACAAATTGCTATCCCCCGACATGAATCCCTGGTCGTTTTTTAGGGTCTTTCTCGACGGTGCGCAACACTTCGCGAGTGACAATCGCGATATCACCTTCTCCAAATAGGATAAATCGCATCAAGTATTGCAGGGGGTTTCCCTCTGCCCAACCAAAGTAGGCATGGGGCAATTTATGGGTGCGCTCGCGAATATCCAGTAATATTGCAGCGATCGTATTGGGAACTGCCGCGCCACGCGATCGCAAGATGCGATAGTTGCCTACCTGATGCCCTTCAATATGAATTGTACCTGCGAATTCTGAGGGATCGGAAACTTGAATCTCAAGGAAAATCAAGGGATCGTCCACGGGCAAATGGTGTTCTTGGCGAGTATCGGTTTCTTTTTGGCAATATTCGCCATCGTCTCCTCGGTTAGGGCGATGGGCAATGACTCGCACCGTACGTTCGGTGGTAGTTTGGATGAAACTTTCGGCTAACTCATCCATTTCTACGCGATCCGATCGCAACTCAGTAGAACGCCATACTCTAGAAACTAGGGAAGTTACGACAATACTGGCAATGAAAGTACCTGCAATTCTAATGCCTTCGGGTCTTTCGATGATATTGGTGATCGTGGTGTAGATAAAGACTAAGGTAATCGTACTAAATAGAAAGATCTCTCCCCGCTTGCCTCTTTTATAGGAGGCTAAGGTTACGGCAAAGGCCGCCGAAGTCATCAGTACCAATACACCTGTGGCATAGGCTCCCCCTTGGGCTTCGACATTAGCTTGGAAGATCAAGGTAACCACAAAGGCGATCGCGGTATAGACCAAAACCAAAGGTCGCACCGCCAAAGTCCAGTTAGGAGCCATGCCATAGCGGGGTAAATAACGAGGCACAATATTTAACAAGCCCGCCATCGCTGAAGCACCTGCAAACCAAAGGATCGAGATGGTGCTGATGTCATAAATCGTGCCAAACCAATCACCGAAAAATTGATGGGCAAGAAAAGCAAGGGCGCGACCATTGGCTTTACCACCGACAGCAAACTCTGATGCGGGGATTAATAGAGTCGTTACCACACTACTGGTTAACAGGAAAAAACTCATAATCCAAGCAGCACTGGTCAGCATTTTATAGGTATTGTGGATTCGGCCAGTGGGGACTTCTTCCGTATCATCACTATTGCCCTTCACCAAGGGCATGACCGCCACACCTGTCTCAAAGCCTGATAGTCCTAGAGCTAACTTTGGAAAAACTAAGACGGAGATCCCTAACAGCATTAAGGGGCTTTGATGTTCTACTAATAAAGCTTTTTGCCAGTTAGCGATCGTTTCAGGATGGGTCGCAATATTTTGCAGACCAAAACCTATGATGACAAGATTAAGCAGTAGATAGACAACTACTAGCAAGACAGCAATACCGATCGCCTCCCGAAAGCCCTTGAGAAATACGGCTCCGAGTAAGGCAACTAGTATCAGCGTAATTGGTACCATCTGCCCGTGAAAGAAAGCTGGTACGAGGGGATTCTCTACAATGTGAGCGGTCGCATCGGCAGCGGATAGAGTAATCGTAATAATAAAATCCGTAGCCACAAAACCGAGCAAGCAGAGAACTAAAAGCTTACCCTGCCACCAAGGTAGCAAGCGTTCGAGCATGGCAAGCGAACCCTCACCATGGGGACTAGTTGCGGCTACCTTACGATAGATGGGCAACGCGCCAAAGAGTGTCAACAATAGCAAAATCAATGTTGCTATTGGCGAAAGTGCTCCTGCGGCAAGGGCAGCAATGCCTGGCTGGTAACCGAGGGTAGAGAAATAGTCCACCCCCGTTAAACACATCACCTGCCACCAAGCATGTTTATCACCATGTTTATCACTAGGCTTTTGGGGAGGCTCCCCATCAGTATCAGGATGCTGGTAGCTACCAGCTAAAAGCCATTTTTTTAGCCTTTGCGCAAATTCAGACTGATGAAGGGGGGAAACTGGGGAAGCCATAAAGCAAATTGGGGATAATACTCAATTAGTCTAAGGCACAGTTAGAGATTGTACTAGGGCAATTTGATTCGGCTTAGTCCGATTGGGGGCGATCGCATCGGCGGAGATCTCGATCATCTGCGTGGCAAAGTTGGGGATCAGTCCAAAGAAAACAATTATCAGCGCAAGGGCGATCGCGGGGAATTTTTCTTGCCACTTGGCAAAGGGAAAACTATTGATCGGTGGGCGATCTTTAGATTTTTCGACAGCAAGACGACCGAAAAATACGCGATCGATCATGATTAAGAAATAGACCGCAGTTAGTCCCGTTCCAATCATACAGAGCAGGGTTTGGAAGGGGAAAACCGCATAACTGCTCCGAAAAATTACAAATTCCGCAATAAATCCCACCATGCCTGGCGTACCTGCACTCGCCATCGCCGCCAAAATCATGAGCGAGCCTGTAATCGGCAAACCCCGTTCGGGATTGAGTAAGCCGTTGAGAGAGTTGATATCACGGGTTCCTGTTTTCTTATAAACAATGCCTACTAAAATAAATAGCAATGCTGAAATTAGACCATGACTGACCATTTGGAAAGTTGCGCCAACCAGCGAAAGAGGGGTAGCCGCAGATAGGGCGAGCAGAATATAGCCCATATGCCCTACAGAACTGTAGGCAACCATTTTTTTCATGTCGGTTTGGTTAATCGCGGTAAGGCATCCGTAAATTACGCTCACCACAGCCCAGATCGCCAAAAATGGCGCGATCGCCTGCCATGCATCGGGGAGTAAACCCAAGCCAAACCTTAGTAACCCATAGGTTCCTAGCTTTAACAAAACTCCTGCTAATAAGGTCGAAACTGGGGTTGAAGCTTCGACATGGGCATCGGGCAACCATGTATGTAATGGCACGATCGGGATTTTGATGCCAAAACCAAGCAATAGCAGAATGAGCAAAATCCCCTTGACGTTTTTGGAAGCTCCTTCCAGATTTAAGTCTTGATAGTTAAAGGTAAAGGCATTGGCATCGCCACTACCAAAAATTGCCATACCAAAGAAGGCGGCTAAAATCAGTACACCTGAGATTGCGGTGTAAATTAAAAACTTGGTAGCCGCATAGCCGCGCTTTTCCCCACCCCAGATCGCGATTAATAGATAAAGGGGAATGAGTTCCACTTCAAAGAAGAGGAAGAAAAGGAGTAAATTTTGGGAAAGGAAGGCTCCATTTACGCCACCACCGAGTAGTAATAGGAGGGGGAAATAGAGGCGGGGACGCTGGATATCATTACTAATATAGATGGCGATACTCAAAAGCAAGCCATTGAGTAGAAGGAGGGGAAAGGATAAACCATCTACGCCCAGTCGATAGGTGAGTCCGATCGGGTCTAACCAAGCTAGGGATTCGCCTAATTGAATCGTCGCGAGGCTGAGATCGAATTTGGTTAGTAAAAATATTGACCAGCCAAAGGTGGCGATCGCAATGCCCAAGGATATTCGGCGCAATTGTTGAGAATCGAGGAAAGCTCCCAAGAAAGTGATAAGGAGCGCCCCTGCGATCGGTACCCAAACTAATGTACTAAGCATATTTAACTTAAGTAGTTTTAAATAGTAATCAAGTAATCAAAAAGTAATTAAAAATAATTAAAATAATTAATTGTGAAGCGCCTAGGGCGCTTCACAATTAATTCAGCCCATAAAAAGCCGCAAATCCAATCAGAATTAGACCCACCACAATAGTCAAGACGTACTGCTGCAATCGACCTGTAACTGTATATTTGAGGCTCTCACCACTAAATATTGAGGCAAAACCCAAAAAGTTAACGGAACCATCAACTAAATAGCGATCGACCCAAGCCAAAACCTTGGAACCACCACCAACAATTAAAACTACCGTATATTTATAGATTGCTTGCACGTAAAGATCGTAGGCAAGTAAGTCCTGCACGGCTTTCCAAGCATTACGGGTAATCTTGGGTGGCATCGGTACTGAACTGCCAGTCTCGTAGGGTTTGATATAGATATATGCGCCGATCCCAAAGCCCATAAATCCTGAAGCTGATAGGAGGATGGTTTCCCAGATATTGACAGTGTTTAAGTCAATATCAACAAAGTGCCATGAGGGAAGTAGAATCGGTACGAGCAAAGTCACGATCGTTAGCGAGACGAGGGGAATCGCAACCTGCCAAGCCACTTCGGGAACGCGACGGGTTTTGGGCTGCACCTGTCCGAGAAAAACCAGCGCAAAAATCCGCATTAGTCCAAAGGCTGTAATACTATTCACTAATAGGGCGATCGCAATCAGCCAAGGGTTGCTAGCCCAAAAGGTCTCTTCCCAGCGCAAGAGCGTCCAAAAACCGCCAAAGGGAAGCATGGCAACTAAACCAAACGAACCAACGATAAAGGCGATCAGGGTTGCGGGCATTCGGGTTTTAATGCCGCCCATTTCAGTGAGATCTTGGGTGATAGTGGTCATCATCACCGCCCCTGAGCTTAGAAATAGCAGCGATTTACTGATGCCATGACTAAATAGCAAACCTAAAGCAAGGTCGGGCTGTTGCATCCCCACGGCGATAAATACTAGCCCGAGATAGGCACTGGTCGAATGGGATAGGGCGCGTTTGAGATCGATTTGGGCGATCGCCACTAGGGATGCACCGATCGCCGTAATCGCCCCAATTACCACAGTCAATTCCGCCGCCACGGGAAACAGCGATAAAATAGGCTGAAATTTAATCAGTACGTAGGCTCCTGCCCCTACCACTACGGAGTTTCGCAAAATCGAAGCAGGGTTGGGTCCCTCCATCGCTTCGTCGAGCCAGAGGTGAAGAGGGAACTGGGCACATTTCCCAAGGGGGCCAGCAATCAGGGCTAATCCCAATAGCGTGCCAAACTGTTGGTGTTCGGCAAAATAGGCGATCGTTTGGGGGGCATGAGCCCAAGTCTTGAGATCGGAAAAATTCAAGCTATCGGTCAGATTGGCGAGGGTCACTACGCCCATCAGCAGAAATAAATCGCCTACACGCTTAGTCCAGAAGGCATCCCTTGCGGCGGTTACTACTAGCGGCTGAGCATACCAAAAGCCGACTAATAAGTAGGTGGAAAGGGTAAGCATTTCCAGCAAGGCATAGCTAAAAAACAACGAATCGCTAAAGGCAATCCCTGTAATCGCCGCTTCAAAAAAGCCAATCAGAGCACAAAATCTAGCGATCGCCCAGTCGGTTTCCAGCGATCCCAATCCGTAAACCTGCGAGATTAAGCTCATCGTGGCGATCATGACCGATGCGCCAGCACTAATGGCAGAAACTTCAAAAGAGCAAGCGATATTTAAATCAAGGGATTGAAACCAAATAAACTCAAAATGTTGAGCTGGCTGTCCCCAAACCGATGTTAATAACCAACAACTATGCACTAGGGCAAGGACGGTCATCATCATGTTTAGGTAGACCGCAGGACGGGGACCAGTACGTCGGATTATCCTTAGCGACCAAGGCAGTGTTAGCCCTGCCCCCAACAGACCATAGCAAGGAAGCACCCAAGCTGTTTCTAGGATCATTGATTCTACTATAGAGTTTTTACTATGTTAATCTTAAAATGTATTAGATATGCTAAGAGTCTACCGCAAAAAGCTTCGCGCTTAAGCGATGGCAAGATTCGCTTTTATGCAGAAGACTTTATTCGGAAGACATTTCACAATAACGTTTTAGTAAAACAAAGCGATCGCCTGCTTGTTGGTGGCGCTTTTGCCATGTGGCGGGATTGCGGGCAGTTTGCAACAGGTTTAAGTCTACGCCAAGCATTTTGAGTTGTTTGTCAATTTCCACCTGCAAGGATAAATTTTGCGGCGTTATTTCTAAGGCGGTATTGATAATTTGCGACTGAAAAAAACCTTGGATTTCACCATGCGATCGCCTCCATTCTTTGACCTTGGTCGGAGATGGTTCTAGCTGTGTGGCGATCGCCGTTTGCAATATTTCAAGCTGGCTTCGCAATTGATGAATTAAATCTAAATAATTTTGTGACAAATTCTAAACCTGCAATCTAGAACTTCGAGTATAAAATAACTTTCTCCTTAGCGATTCCTTATTTATGACAAATCAAAAAACGAAAGATGAGTGGCGGCGCTTCGCGCCGCCACTCATCTTTCGTTTTTTATAGCCTAAGTCAGCCCATTAAGTAAACTTAAAACCTAGAAGAGCGTACCGCCCGCTACGCGGGCGGTACGCTCTCTGGTTTTGGTTTTTATGCCTAGCTACTTACTTGGTATTACTTAATGGGCAGCTTAGACCTCAGCCAATTCTTCACAACAGTTTCGACGGGTATCGCCTGACTATCGACTTGATAATTCATCTTTTGCATATCTTCGTTAGAAACTAAGCCTGTTAATTGAGCGATCGCGTTACGTACTTCGGGATATTTCTGTAAAACAGCTTGATTGACAATTGGTACTGCTTCATAGGGCGGGAAATATTTTTTATCATCTTCCAAAATAAATAAATTTAAAACGGGAATCAGACCATCAGTGGAATTGCCTGCGATGAGATCGACCTTCTTCTGGGCTAGGGCTTGATACATTAAACCGATGTCCATTTGCTGCGGCGGCTTGTCAAACTTTAAACCGTAAGTTTTGGCTAACCCAGCATAGCCATCGGCTCTTTCTAAAAACTCATAACCAAACCCTGCTTGCCATTGGGGAGTATATTGAGCTGCGTCAGATATCGTTTTGAGATTGAGGCGCTTTGCCTCATCACCGCGAATGGTAATCGCAAAGGTATTATTAAAACCCAAGGAAGGCATTACTTCTAATTGAAAATTTTCAGCGTAGTTTTGCTTGACCTGTTGATATACCGTCGCAGGATCGGTAATGGGCGATCGCTTTAATACCGCCGTCAGAGCCGTGCCAGTATATTCCACATAAGCCGAAATTTGTCCCGCTTTTACCGCTTCATGGCAAACAAAGGTTCCGCCCAAGTTAAAACGGCGATCGACCTGTAAATGGGTGCGGTTCTCAATTTGCTGCGCTAATAGCTCGCCGAGGATTAATTGCTCGGTAAAATTTTTAGAACCAATGATAATTTTTGCGGGAGCTTGTTGAAGGAGAATTGTCGCGATCGCGGTAATAATTGCGATCGCCACCATAACCACAATTGTGAATCGACGATTAGATCTTGATTGTTTTATCTTCTGCTGGGTAATCTTTTTCTCTAGCCAACCTAAGCCAAAATCGGCTATTAGCGCCATGATTGCAGCGGGAATAGCCCCTGCCAGAATTAATTGATTGTTAACTGTGGAAATGCCGCGAAAAATAAATACGCCCAATCCACCACCGCCAATCGCGGCGGCAATGGTGGCAATCCCCACGGAAATCACCGTTGCTACCCGCACGCCCGCTAAAATCACCCCTGTGGCAAGGGGCAGTTCCACCTGAGTTAATAATTGCCAATCGGTCATGCCCATTCCCCGTCCAGCTTCACGCACGGAGGGATCGATGTTCTGAATGCCAATATAGGTATTGCGGATGATGGGCAGTAGGGCGTAAAGAGTTAGCGCCACGATCGCAGGAGTTTTACCGATGCCCCCAAGAAATGGAACTGATATCAGAAAGCCAAAAATCGCCAAGCTGGGAATGGTCTGGAGAGCGTTAGCAAGTCCTAGAATTAAGGGAGCAAATTTCGGGCGGCGAGTAATCAGAATTCCCAAAGGGATGCCGATCGCAATGGCGATGATCATCGCCATGATTACTAAAACTACATGCTCACCACTAAGGCGCAAAATCTCCGATGTATATTGATTCAGAAAATTAAACAACTAAGTAATCTCCAATGGTTTTTATTGTGTCCCCGCCGAAGGTGTGAACACATGTGAACACAATTAATATCTGCTTCACAAATTAGTTGGCAAACAAGCCATAAATGCTTGAGCTTCGGGATGGGGCGATCGCATAAATTCTTCTTTAGTTCCTAGTACCACTAATTGACCTTCATGCATCAAGCCAATGCGCGTACCCAGAAAGAAGGCTTCTTGAATATCATGGGTGACAAATACGACGGTCTTTCCCAATTGCTTTTGTAAATAACGGAACTGTTGTTGTAATTCCAATCTCGTAATCGGGTCGAGTGCGCCAAAGGGTTCATCCATTAACAGAATCGGCGGATCGGCGGCTAAAGCCCTCGCAATACCGACGCGCTGGCGTTGTCCGCCAGATAATTGTTGGGGATAGCGATGTGCAAATATTTCTGGCTCTAGTCCCACTAAATTAAGCATTTCATCGACTCTCGCTTCGAGTTTGGGGCGCGACCATTGCAGCAAAGATGGAACTAGCCCAACATTCTCTCCAACGGTAAAGTGGGGAAATAAACCTGTCTCTTGGATCGCATAGCCAATCTTGCGCCTAAGAGCGATCGCATCCCATGCGAGGGTAGAGCGATCTTCTACCAAAACCTGCCCTGAAGTTGGCATCAGCAAGCGGTTAATTAATTTTAAAGTCGTCGTCTTACCGCTACCACTGCGCCCCAACAATAACAATGCTTCGCCTTGATTGATTGTCAAATTTACCCGTGAAACTAGCTCTCGGCGACCTACACGAAAGTTCACATCCCGAAATTCCACCTTGACCTCCGATAAATCAACATCTGGAGAATTTACGCTTGTTGATTGGGGCATATTACTCACTTCATGATTAGTAAGGCAATAAAATTGTTCTAAAAAATTGTTCTAAAAAATTGTTCTAAAAAATTGTTCTAAAAAACAATGTGCTTAGTCTACCCGATCGCCCAATATCTTTATTAGCATTCATGCGAGAAATGTCATCACGCTTTTGAAGACAATAGCGATCGCCTATATTTGCAGTTTCTACGCTTAACAATTAGCGATCGCGAATAATGTCCCGTCCCAAACGCGAATTACAATCCAATTTTTCCTATCACATCACGATGCGATGCAATAACCGCGAGTTTCGGCTGACTCGTTTGGAATGTCGAAAGGTACTTCTCTATGCGATCGCGAAATTAAAAGAGAAATACAGCCTCAAGCTCTATGCAATCTGCATCATGAGTAATCACATTCATTATTTGATGGAACCTGCGATCGCGGAAGAGTTACCCAAAATTATGCATTGGCTGAATTGGTATACTGCAATGTGTTTCAATCGAATGCTCAATCGGACGGGACATTTTTGGGAGAAACGCTATCACTGTACTGGGTTTGCTAATAGCGATCAGCAAAGGGCTTTGAATACTTTGCGTTATATCCATGCCAATCCCAAAGCGGCGGGTTTTCAGCGTGGATTTTTCTATGATTTTAGTAACTACGGTTCCTATGAACGCCTTACCGATGACGGATTGACTGAGTGGCATCCTGCTTTTTTGGCTTTGGGCAAGTCCTTGCAAGAATGTGCGGATCGTTATAAAGGGTTTTGCGAGAAATATCGACCCAAGCCAAAACCAGAAATTAAGCGATCGTGGGGTAGCAAGTTACTGTCAGGGCTAGGAATTGCGAGGGGTAGTCCCAAAAAATGTAAAGGTCAGATAGGGCTACCTTGGGACAGTTGGGAAGCAGAAAACGCCGAAATTTTGGCAGTGGCGCTGAAGTTTGTTGGGGCAAATGCTCTGAATCCTAAAATTGCTTTGATGATGTTGGGATGATCCCCGCTACCCCCCTTATGGAAGGAGGAAAGAGAAAAAGATGATATTCTCCCCCCTTTTTAAGGGGGGCTGGGGGGGATCTCTGAAATACCCTCGGTGACAGGTAACAAAAGTGCGGGTGACAGGTAACAACGTAAATGGGTTTGTAACGATTTCTTAATATTGGGCTGTATTGCTTATCTGCTACAGTTCACAAGTCTGGATGCGAGAAAAGAAGTAACAACACCCCCCGCCCCACCAATCCGTCAAACCCACCAAAGGGGAGATGTCCTGATTTATTTATAAATTTTTTATCAAAAAAATTAGAGTAGTCAGTCAAATATTTTCCTTTGTCCTTCCATGCGACGAGATCGCAAAATTTGTCCCAAGTTTCATCACTTGGATAGCTAAAATCTAGCTTACCACCACATTCCTCGTAAATTTGTTTCTGGACACTGAAACCATAGAGTCCATTGCTATGCTTTACCCAAAGGCGATCGATTGCTAATAATTCATCACATGGGAAATTGCGTAGTTCATCTGGTTCTAGCCATTGTCCCGATTCTTTGCCTACTGCACTTAGCATCAATTTATCGGTTTCGCGATCGGCTTTCTCCCATTCCTTTGCCTTGAGATATTCTTCTAACTGCTGATAGCGGGATTCTGTGACAGATTGCTTTACTCCTTCCAATGATTTCTGTTCGGCAATGGATAAATTTAAGCGCTTCTCAGACTGTTTATAGATGCGATAGGCGAGATCGGTATGCTTTTGATTTAGAGCTTCTTGGATTAATTTGGTTGGGTTAATCATTGCCGCATAAAACAAGGCGACATCCTTCCATGCACTAATTCCCAAGCATTTGAAGATTAGTTTTTCCCCACCTTCTTTCAACCTGACCAGTTCACAAGCAGCCAGAAATTCCTGAAAACTGAGATGGGCAAATTGGTATATATTTCCATCCTTCTTCACTATCAACTCGCTAATATTTTCCGATTGCTTCAGAAACTCTAGGGCTGATACATCAGAATCGATTTTTTCCAGCGCGGTCGCTATGTAACCCAGAAGATCGGCTTGGGAGATCTGCTTAAATCCCTCCTTTTCAAAGTGTTCTAGGGATATAGCTAAATCAGTGAGAAATGTCTTTGAGCCTCCACACATCATTTCTAACGCGACAAATTGCAATACTTCCTGACGCTGACTAATCGAATTGAGAACTAAGATAATACCTCTTGCACTCGCTCGCCGCCCCAATTGCAACTCGCAAATCTCTTGATATAGCTCCACCTTACGCTGTGGCAACTCCGAGCCTTGCTTATTATCGCGATGGAACCGCGCCATCATATTCAATAGCAACGCATTACCCGCAAGATCCTTAAGTTCGGGACGCGCATCAATTTGCTCTAATAGCTTATTCGCCTTTTCCGTTGCCTTGGCTTCCACATCAGGAGTATTGCGTCCACCCCTTGCATAGCGCTCTTGACACAAATACCACTGCACCACAAATTTCTTACGTTGTTCTTGATTAAAATCTTTAATCCAAAAACTCGCTGTTGGTTTTCTTGCAACATAGTCTTCCTTATATGCCGTGGGGCGCGATGTCAAAATAAATACTGATTCTGGATATTGGCGCATTGCGTCACTCAGCCAACTACTGACCTTTGCCCTTTCCGCAGGTGGCACTTCATCAAATCCATCAAACATCACCAAGGCATCACCACGCCTGAGAATATTTAGCGCCCAATTGCTCGGTACAGGCTCAAGAGGCTTAATTTTTGTCAATCTGCCGATGTGATAGTCGGTCAAAAGCTCGGGCAGATTCGGCGGATTCTCTTTAGTGATTTCTTTCCAACAACCTCCTAAAATCAATAAAAAGGGGATTAATGTCGGAACCTTATATCTCCGATAAGGCTCTTTGCAATATTCCTGAGTACTGTAAATATAGGCAAGATGCTTTAATAGTGTTGATTTCCCATAGCCACCCCATGCTCTAATCGCGATTTGTCGTAAACGATTGTCTTTTCTTACCAGTTCTAGTAATTGCCAAATTTGCAGTTGTTCGCAGGCTTCAGTTCTACTTTCAGCGCGATCGCGAAATTCATACCCTCTAGCCAACGAATCAGCACTTAATTCCAAAGGGACAAACACCTCTCGCAAGAGAGGATTATTTACAGGCAGATCGTCATCTTCGCGCATTCCCACGACATTGTCTTCATGGCAATCCCATTCTTGGCATTTGAGATATTTCTCAGTAAAGCCTAGCGATCGCCAAGATGCCGTGACATTTTCGCCAACCACATCTAGAACTCGATCTGCAAATCGATCTGCCGACTCCCCTAAACCCTTAAATCGCTTTTTATTACCTTCATGGATTGGCTTGATCGTTTCTCCACCATAGGAGATCAATGCACCAAGCAACATTGACGCGATCGCTTTGGGAATATCACTATCTTTGAAATATATCCAAGCTGCACCTGCTCCACCACCTACAAGACCACCATTTTTGATGATTATTGAAATAAAATTGATGACCTGTTCTTGGGTAGTTAATTTCGATTTATTAGCATTATTTGATTCTGGCTCTTGAGGCATTTTGCTTAGGACGATCGCATTGTCAGCATTATAAACCGATAAAATAAATTAATATGATCTAAAGTAAGAACCCTGAAAATCGATCAAGTCCTATGCAAACATCAACACCCGTCGGTAATATCTTAGAAGCAATATCAATTCTCGATTTTGAAGATCAGCTTTTTGTAGCCGAAACCTTACAAAAAAGAATAGTAGAACTACGCAGAAACAAAATTGCCTTAAGAATCCAAGAAGCCGAAGAGAACTATAGGCTTGGGAAAGTTCGTTCAGGCAGTGTTACAGATCTAATGATGGATTCTACTGATGATTGAAATAACTTGGGATGAGTCATTTACTCGAATCTTAAAGAAATGGCGCAAGAAAAATCCTGAACTTGTCGATCGATTTCAGCAAAAACTCGAACTCTTTAAACATGAGCCATTTCATCCATCATTGAAGACCCATAGCTTAAGTGGAAATCTTGCAGGATATTGGGCTATCAGCATCAACTACGAACATAGACTAGTTTTTAAATTTTTATCTGATATCAAAGTGTTACTAATCGCTCTCGGAACTCACGATGAAGTGTATTAAATCTAAAGTGTCTATTGATTCATCGTGCTTAAAGCGATCGCGCATTCGCCGTATCTTAAATTACCAAATTTCCGCAAGACTCAAAACGAACTCAGGCAATACATCTTCCCCAGAGAGCGAAATCGGATTTTGTAAAACTTCCCTAGGCTTACCAAGGCGATAAACTTCTACTTCCCGATCTTTACGATTAATCAGCCAACCAAGCCTCGCGCCGTTATCCTGATACTCCTGCATCTTTGCTTGTGTGACCTTCAAATTATCGCTAGGGGACATCAATTCCACTACAAAATCTGGACAAATGGGAGCGAACTTTGCCTGTTGTTCGGTCGTTAATGCTTCCCAACGCTCCTTCAAGATCCATGAAGCATCAGGCGAGCGATCGCTACCATTCGGAAGTTTAAATCCCCCAGAAGAATCAAAGACAATACCCAACTTTGTTCTTCGATTCCAAAATACGAGATCGGCATTTAAATCAGAATTACGGGCGCTTGTTTCACTACCTGCGGGAGGCATAATTGTAATATCACCTTGAGCGTTGCGCTCAAATCTGAGGTCGCTATTTTTGCGGCAAAGTTGAAAAAATTGTTCGTCAGTAAGATCGATTACAGACTCTAGGCTGATCGTTAAAGCATTCATAGTTCTCAGTGAGGAGTTGAGCCTACATAATGATTTTATCACAGGCTCATTTATCACAGGTTCTAATACCAATTCACGAAAGTGTTGCCACGCCTTCGTGAATTAAATTTGTGAATTAAAAACTAAACCTCGTAAGGGTTTTCAAATTAAGAAATGGCTACGCCATTTCTTAATTTGGTATAGCAAGGACATAAACCCCTAAAGATGAGTGGCGGCGCTTTGCGCCGCCACTCATCTTTAGGGGTTTATAGCTACCGCCAACTGTATCAGGACATAATACCAATTCGTGAAAGTGTTGCCACAATTTCATGAATTAAAAACCAAACCCAGTAAGGTTTTGAGATTTCCAAAATGGCGTTGCCATTTTGGAAATTGGTATAAAACCCAAGATCGTGTTGTCGCGCTCCGCGCGACAACACGATCTTGGGTTTGAATTTTGTCCTAATAAGATTGGCGGTAGCTGTATATCCTAAAGTAAACCTTACATTGCTATAGCAATCAAAAATTAACGATCGCCTTAACGGTAATGCAGTGAGTTATGATGCTTTGAATGCGTTTAGGTTAAATAAAAGTCCGTGTTAGACATTAAGCTCGTGCGATCGCAGCCCGAACAGGTACAAGCTCGCCTCAACAGCCGAGGCAAAGGTTACGACATCAGTAAACTGGTCGAACTAGAGCAGGAAGTTCGCGGGCTCGAAACTCAGCGATCGCATTTGCAAGCCGAAAGCAACGACATCGGCAAGCAAGTCGGCATCAAAATGAAATCGAGTGCCCCTGCCGAAGAAATCCAAGCACTCAAAGCGCGATCGCTAGAAGTCAAACAATTACTAGCAGAACTCGAACCCAAGGAAAAATCCTTGCGGGAAGAGAGTAATGCAATCTTGATGACCCTGCCCAACTTGCCTAGCGAAACCACACCCATCGGCGCGAATGAAGATGAAAATGTGGAAGTGCGGCGCTGGGGCGATGAATATAAGACTAGCCGTACCGATATCTTGCCCCATTGGGAAATTGGCGAAAAGTTGGGCATCCTTAACTTTGAACGCGCTGTTAAGATCGCCCAAACTCGCTTTGTCAACCTCATTGGTGCGGGAGCCGCCCTCGAACGCGCCCTAATTCAGTTCATGCTGAATACCCATACCGCTAATGGCTATACCGAAGTTGCGCCGCCCCTGCTTGTCAATACTGCCAGCATGACAGGCACGGGACAATTGCCAAAGTTTGCTGAAGATCTCTTTAAATGTGCTGAAGACGATCTGTGGTTAATTCCCACGGCGGAAGTTCCCGTTACAAATCTCTATCGCGATGAAATCCTTGAGGGTGAAAATCTCCCCATCCATCACTGTGCCTATACCCCTTGTTTCCGTCGCGAGGCAGGAAGCTATGGACGCGATACCAGAGGGTTAATTCGTTTGCACCAGTTCAACAAAGTGGAACTGGTCAAATTTGTACTTCCTGAGAACTCGGCGGCGGAGCATGAGAAGTTAGTACGCGACGCGGAATCCATTCTCCAAGCCCTAAAGCTTCCCTATCGGGTAATGGAACTCTGCACGGGAGACATCGGCTTTAGTGCCGCCAAATGCTATGACCTCGAGGTATGGCTGCCTGCGGCAAATACCTATCGCGAAATTTCTAGTTGTTCTAATTTCCTAGATTTCCAAGCTCGACGCGCCAATATTCGCTTTAAGAGTAAAGGTAAGAAGGGAACGGAATTTGTGCATACGCTCAATGGCTCAGGACTGGCCGTGGGACGCACGATGACCGCCATTCTGGAAAACTATCAGCAACCTGACGGACGCATTTTAATTCCTGAAGTGCTACAACCTCTACTAAATAGAGAATACCTCTAGAAAAAGTCCAGTTATCTGGTTACTTCTAGATAACTAAAAATATTTTGAGCTTTCTGAAAACCCCCAGAAATTTTTAAAAATCTGGCTTTGCCAAATTTTTAAAAATTTCTGTTATTCCCCAAAGCCTCTTGAGGCTTTAACAAGAGACATAATTATGGCTACGATCCACCGACTGCATCCAGACAATCCCCAAGCACGTACGATCGCCCAGATTGTCGATGCTTTACGCGATGGCGCGATCATGCTCTATCCGACGGATACAGTCTTTGCGATCGGTTGCGATCTGATGTCAAAGTCGGCAGTGGAGAGCGTTCGCAAGCTGAAGCAGATGTCGAACGATAAACCTCTAACGTTTTTATGTTCGTCTCTTTCTAATATTGCGGAATATGCCAATGTCTCCAATGCCAATTATCGCACGATGAAAAGTTTGGTTCCAGGTCCATTTACTTTTATCTTGCCAGCGACCAAGCTCGTGCCGAAGTTGGTGTTAAATCCAAAACGTAAAACTACAGGCATTCGCGTTCCCAATCACATGGTATCGCAAGCGCTAATTGAAGCATTAGGCAATCCCGTTATTTCTACTTCTGCAAATTTGAAAGAAGACGTTCTAGACAGTCTGGAGTTGGACTATCAGGGCAAAGGTAGCAAACAGCGCCATGTTTCGACCCTTTCCAAAATTGAACTATTCGATTACTTTTATAAGTTAGTCGATCTCATCGTTGACGATGGTTCCGAGCTCAGTTATGAGGTCTCGACCATCATCGATCTTACCGACGATCTCAATCCCCAGATTTTGCGTCAAGGACTAGGGGAAGTTCCATTTTTGTAATATAAGCTCTAACTAACACGCTTTGTCTGGAGATGCAAAATATGCGTTCTTTACGAAAATTACCGCTATTATCATTAGCTCTTGTCCTATTTGGTTATATCGTCTACGGATGGTTGCTGTCGATTCACAAGGCAGATTGGCGGATCTGGATTCCTGCTGGCGCGATCGCCTTTGGGGTTGAGTGGATTGTTGCCGTTGGATGGGCGATCGCCGCAGTCTTTTTTGTGTTCTTCCAAAAATCACAGTTTGCCCTATCTCTAGGCATTAGCATCGTTTGGGCATTGTTGATGTATGTGGCTCGAAATGAACTTCGCGCTTTTATGAACAATCGGGGATGGAATTTTTTTGTTCTAGCCTTGATTGCTGGTGGAGGTTTGGGGCTCGGTTGGTTTACCGATACATTGCCTGTAATCCGCACTTTTGGCGAATCGCTAATTAAATAGCCTAGGCTTCATCTTCTCCACAGCATTGTAAATATAGCTACAATAAACCCCAAGAATTGAATGGCGGCGCTTCGCACCGCCATTCAATTCTTGGGGTATTATACCAAAACTCAAAATGGCAACGCCATTTTGAGTTTTGGTATCAAATATTGCTCAGATCCTCATTTGGGTAACTGAAATTTTGCCAGAGAAACAAACATCCACATCGGTATTTGGCGTACGCTCGCGGAGGTGATAGCGACCTGCATAGGTCACCCGATCGCCTTCAGTCTGAAACTCTAAGGGTAATGGGGAATTCGACTTTTCACAAAAAACAACTTCAGTGTTCAGATTTTGCTCTGCTTCAGGCAAATGGGGCAAATTCACATTCCAATAGGACTGCGGCGGCAGGGGAATTTCCAGAAGTTGCTTGATTACACGCGCAGCAGTCTCAGATGCCCAAGTCCAGTTAAATTCTCGCCGCCGATCTTGATAGTGGGAAATGGCGATCGCAGGAATATTATAAAAAGCTGCCTCGCGCACCGCCGCAACCGTGCCAGACATGTAGGTATCGAGCCCCATATTAGCGCCATGATTGATTCCTGACAGCACCAATTTCACATCGCTGTATAAATGGGCGATCGCAACCCGCACGCAATCCGCAGGCGATCCAGCGATCTCGTAAATATCCTTGTCGCGTTGGGCGATCGCGATCGGCTCTTTGGTTGTTACTTGATGACCACAACCCGAATATTGACAATTGGGAGCAGCGATCGCCCCTTTATTCCCAAAAAATAGTTCCGTCGCTCGTTGCAAAGCCCAAAGTCCCTCGGCATCAATCCCATCGTCATTGGTCAAAATTACTGTCATAACTTCCTAAAATTAGCGCTAACGCCCCCAAACCTATACCAATTCACGAAAGTGTGACAACAATTTTGTGAATTAAAAACCAAACCCAGTAAGTGTTTTCAAAACACAAAATGGCTACGCCATTTTGTGTTTTGGTATTAAGCACGATGCGCCACAGGTTTAGGCTTTGGGTTGTAATTATTTCCTATGGATTAAGCCGCTTGTTCCTCTAGCTGATCCTTATGCAGCCAGATTACAGGTGTAGGGACTTTAGCAAATTTGATTTGCACGTAATCACCGCGAAACTCTAACACTTCGCCCCATGTCTCAAAAATGTACGATGACCAGCGAGTATCATTTGCCGATGCTTCAAGACTATTTTCTAACTTTTCACGAACAGCGCGAACGAGAGTGCCTTTTTTCAGTGCCATAATATTCAATGCAACAAATTGTTAAGGATTTAAAACTGCTACTAAGTATTGTATAACAGAAGCTCAAGCAGTATTTAGGAATAACTAGCGAAGTTTTCATCCGATCTTGGGCAACCTGAAAACTTCTATGACTTCGATAGATAATTACCTATCAAAGTCACCAGTCCTAATAGGTATGGAATCCTTCACTCTCAAGAAAAAACTTCAAAAGCTCTGACAGCAATTATTGATCAAACGAACCACAAGAAAAATCTTGAAAGCGTTGCGAAGCAACGCTTTCAAGATTTTTCTTGGTTTGGATTTGAGCGCAAAGCGCTGGATATCTATGCATAGAGTCCTTTAAGAACTTTTGATAATCCTACTTAGTCTGAATATATAGCTACAGTCACTTGAATTAAGACAAATCAACCCCCAAGAATTGACTGGCGGCGCTTCGCGCCGCCAGTCAATTCTTGGGGGTTATGTCCTAGTATAGCTGCCGCCAGTTTTGTTAGGACAAAATCAAAACCTCAAAGAGAGTTGCCGCGTGGAGCGCGGCAACTCTCTTTGGGGTTTTATGTCCTGATACAGTTGGCAGCAGCTATACATTTGGCGATAGCTATAACACCACCAAATATTTTTGTTAGGATAGCCCCATGAATTAGGTATAACTGCCATGTGCATCTGCATCAATTGCACCTATGTCGATCGCTGCATCACCTATCACTCCGTTGAGAGCCTCCACCAGCAACCACATCTAACCGAAAATCCAGATTTTGAGGCTCTCTCTCCCACGATTAATGTTAATATCCGCACGGAATCCGAAGATATTCAAATGGAATGGGATGTGGTTGGCTGTGAGAGTTTTTCGGCAGAAATGGGGAAATGGGTAAAATTGCGTCCAGGCGAACTTGTCCCCACGTGACATACCCGACACTCATTTTTTTCTGTAAACAAAAAAATAGAGTATGGGCTTCCTCTTTCACTGGGAGAGCCTTGTTAGAGCCATCTCTAATCTGGACTTATCCTCCCTCCGCAGGTTTTACTCACTCCATAGTGGTACTAACTGGCAAGATAGTTTCCTATCTTCGAGGCAGACTCCCTGTGTCCCAAGGAGTAGAGTTATTTACTTCACCCATCCATAAGCCCTTTTACGGCTTAGCGGGATATTGGGGCTATTAGTGTAAAACTAATAGGTGGTGTCTAGCCTTTATACAACGGAAAGTTCGCCCACCACGGCTACTCTTTTCAACTCCGCTTAGTTCTTTTTTACCATGGATTCACTGTCGCTTAACTTGTTTTCTGATTCGTTTTCATCCCGCCACTCATCCCTGTAAACGGATAGAGTGCGGGACTTCTCACTCACATTAGTTAAAAGATCATAGTTTTCAGTTTAGCTAAGTAACTAGGCAAAATTTAATATAAAGTCCCAAAACCTGTAGCGCAAGCTGCGCTTGCGCTACAGGTTTTGATTCTGGGTTTTCATTATGCCCAACTACTTATAGCTATATTCACTTAAATCAGAACATCAAACCCAATAGAGAGTTGCGGCGCAAAGCGCCGCAACTCTCTATTGGGTTTGATGTCTTGATTTACGAAAGTGTGACAACACTTGCGTGAATTAAACATCAAACCTAATAAGGATTTGAAAAACTAAAAATAGCTACGCTATTTTTAGTTTTGGTATAATTAGCAGCATTTAGTTAGGAATTCATGTCAAAAGCTATCAAACCTTTTTTGCTATGTACTTTATTAGGAATATCCTTTAGCGATTATTTTATTCCCGAATTTAAAAATTGTGATCGGAACGATCGCGTTATCGTCACCGCTAAAAGCAATCCATCAACTTTGCAAAGCCATGCATCAAGCGTATCTGCAAGCTTAGATGTTTTAGACGATCCCACCACAAAAACAGAATATCAGCGACTCATGCAGTCCTTTGGCGATCGCATATCACAATTGCCTATGAATGAAGTCTTACAAACAGTTTCTAGTCAATTTCTTGGCAAGCCCTATCGTGAAGGCTTATTAGATCGAGGGGAAATCGAAAAGCTATCCGTATCGCTGACGGAATTTGACTGCGTGCTATTTGTTGAAACCGTTTTAGCCTTCACTCGTAATTTGTTGGCAACCAAACCGACCTATGCAAACTTTATCGAGCAGGTTCAAACCGTAAGGTATGCAAATGGAAATTTAGATGGCTATTGTAGTCGCTTGCATTATTTCTCTGCATGGATTCGCGATAATCAGAAACGTAATATTGTGCGCGATCTTACCGCCGAATTAGGGGGGATTCGCCTTGAAAAGCGCCTAAACTTTATGAGTAGTAACTGGCAAAAATATCCAAGACTCAAACATAGTGAAAGCAATTACCAATGCATTTTAGCAATGGAAGAAAAGCTGGAATTAGAGACAAAATCCGCGCCATTACGGTATATCCCATCTCCAAACATCCATGCGATTTATTCATCCCTAAAAGCTGGCGACATTATCGCAGTCGTAACTGATATCAAGGGGCTAGATACAACCCATACAGGCTTTGTCTATCCCACTGCTAAGGGCTTTGGGTTTATCCATGCATCTCCATCGGGCAAAGTCAAAGTCTCACCCGATCTCCAGCGCTACGTGGAAAGGGTAGACCATGCGATCGGTATTATGGTGGCCCGTCCGCAGCCCTAAAGAATTTGACATTTGCTACTGTTGGAGCCGCTGACGCAGGATTTCTGCACCAGCGCGATCGCCCATTTTTTCCTTTAATAGGTAGAGATGAAAGAGTGCATCGTCATGCTTGGGATTGAGATAAAGCGCACGCTGAAAAAAATGCATCGCCTCAGTTTCACTGCCCTGCGCTTGATAGATCTGCGCGAGCAGTACATAGGCTTCCACATCGGTACGATGGCGTTCGAGATAGCCTTTGCCGATACTAATTGCTTCTTGTAAAAGCCCGCGATCGGCAAGTTTTCTGGCTTCTTCTAAGGGATTGGGGAGATTGCGATCAACAGATGTTGTTGCGATCGGTTTGAAGGAAGCGGAAAAATCACCCTTCATTTCCCCTTGCTCCAATGGAGAAGTAGGTATGGGGACTGTACTTGCGGCGATTGGCTGAGGGCATAACGCCAATTTGCGGTAGGCATAGGCTTTGCTGGAGGGAATAGCTTCAAAAAGAGATTGGGGAATTTGTCCCATTTCGGAATGTCCGACAAAAAGAATCCCATCGTTAGCGAGCATTTGGTGAAGACGTTGTAAAGCGCGATCGCGATCGCGCTGATCGAAGTAAATCAGTAAATTTCGGCAAAAGATAACATTATAGAAAGAAAGCCTATGAATACCAAATTGAGGGTCGAGAATATTATCGCGGGAAAATCTTACCGAGTCCCGAATCTCTTTATGCAACTCATACTCGCGATCTTTTGCTGTAAAATAACGGGCTTGAAACTCTGGGGAAGTCATCCGAAAAGAATTCATCGTATAGACTCCACGGGTTGCTTTTTGAATCATTTTTTGACTGACATCAATCCCCTCAACTTGAAAAGCATTGAGAGATAAACCAGATTCCATCAGCGTGATAGTGATTGAATAGGGCTCTTCACCACTGGCACAGGGTACGCTTAAAACCCTAAATATGGAGTGGCGTTGCTGTGGCAAACGTTTATGCGTAATGTAATTATGCGTAATGTAATGCTTTAGGAATGTAAATGGTTCACGATCGCGCAAAAAACAAGTTTCAGGAACCGTCACCACATCAATAAATTCCTGTAACTCCCCACCCGAACTCTGTAAAAGACGGTAGTAGACTCGCTCATCTGTTAGATTGAGAGAACGCATTCTCTGACGAATCGCACTAGCGATCGCACTGGGACTGACCGTATTTGCATCCATCCCTATCTTTTGTTTGAGAAATGCGGCGATTTCTATGTGTGACATATATCTGGTAGCAAACGATCTAATTTTACCTGCTGAATTAGTCCATAGCGATCGCTAATGATTTTGCCTAAATAGGGAGCATCACTGACCGTAATTCCTGAATCAACAAACTCCGTATCTTGACTGTCAATGGTTTCCGTAACTCTTTCCGCCACCACACCTAAAATGGAAGGAGATTCTTGTCCTGAGACTTGATAGCGCACCAAAATAATCCGAGTGCTTAAATGCGTCTTGCAAGGGGTTCCCTGAATTAGCTGACAGAGATCGATGACAGGAACAATGACGTTACTATACTTAAACATTCCAACAACGGGAGGAGGTAATTGTTGCGGTGTTCGTAGAGATGTCAATCTTACGACCTCAACGACATAGCTACAGGCGATCGCATAGCGTTCGGTTCCCACATAAAAAAGCAGCATCAACATAAGCCATATCCAATATATCTAGATAGACATTTAATATTAAGTATCTCAGCATAATTAAAATCCCCATCTAAAACCTGCGGCTCACGCTGCGCGTGCGGCGCAGGCTTTAGGATTTTATATTTAATTAAGCCCACGTACTTAGTATTATTTTAGTCTTAATAAAGAAGTAATGATTTTTGTTGGCTAAGTATCATCTAGAATACAGCACTAAGATAATGCTTCTAAATGATTATTCTAAATGATTACTCTAAATGAGTGTTTAAGTAAATGGGGAAATTAAAAATCTGGTTTAAAAACTTTGGCGCACATATCTTTGATCACAGTTCCATGATGGGAATATTCGCCCTAAGGATGAATATTTAATTATTAGAAACCCAAAAAAATCAAGTAAAATTCCAGCATTTTATAGATATTAAAAATCTAGAATTACTGGCATATTTTCCTGCAAAACAATTTATAGAAGCCTTTGTATATACTGATATACTCATTTTAGAATTAGCTATGTTATGAAGAGAAGTATTTATTCTGGAGTTAAATGATGTATGTTTAAAAACTTAGGCTTGCAAGCCAGAATTATCGGAGCATTTTTACTAATGGCTATCTTAGTAATGATAGTTTCCTTAGTTGGACTCAGTGGTAATCAAAATCTAAGCGAACATATACGCACTTTAGGCAAAAATAATGCTCCTAGTCTTTATCATCTGGGAATTATCAACGAAGCGCAGACTGCCGTAAAGGCATCACAACGAAATCTACTAATTCCTCAAGTAGCTAAAGAAGAAAGATTGAAATCGCGACAGACGATTGAATCAAAATTTAAAGTAATTACGGATAGTTTTAAAGTATACGAAAGTTTGCCCATTGATGATACGGAGTTAGGCATCTATAGAGAATTAAAAAGTCCTTGGGAAGAGTGGACACAAAATAGTCGCCGTTTTTCGGAGATTAGCGATGAGTTTGAAAGCGCCGATATGCCCAACCCATTGCAAGTCATGTTCGATCTCACCCAAAAAGGACAAGCTAACTCTCCAGAATTTGTCAAAGCAAAAAACGCTGCCGATGTTTTAGCCAAACTAGTAAGTTTTTCCTTAGTGACCTTAAATCCATCTTTTTATAAAGCCGATGATGCTATAAATAAATTACTTTCTTACAACCTCAGCCTTTCCGTAAAAACAGCGCTCAAAGCGGAGGAAGATGCTACTAAAGCCATTCGCAACAGTCTAGGCATAGCGATCGCGGGGGCGGCGATCGCCATATTTTTCGGAGTTATTTTCAGTAATATAATCGCTAAACCCCTAGGAGCAAAAATCGCTGGTGTGGTCTCTGTTGCCGAAAAGATCTCCGTTGGTGACTTGACCAGCCGCGTTCCAGAATCATCGACTAAGGATGAGATTGGGAAATTACTGGATGCATTTAGGTTGATGACCCATAATCTCAATGGATTGATCGGCAAAGTCAGTCAGACGGGGATCAAGATCATGACTTCTTCAACCCAAATTTCTGCCTCTGGCAAACAACTCGAAGCCACGGTCAACGAACAGGTAGCTTCAACCAATGAAGTGGTCGCCACGGCTAAGGAAATTGCCGCCACCTCAACGGAACTAGTCCATGTCATGAATGAAGTCTCGAGGAGTGCGGAAGCTACCGCAGCTTCCGCAAGTGGCGGACAACAGGAACTCACCCGCATGGAAAACACCATGCGTCAGTTAGCGGAGGCAACGGGTTCGATCTCTTCTAAACTCGGGATCATTAGCGAAAAGGCTAATAATATTAACAGTATCGTCACGACAATCACGAAGGTTGCCGATCAAACTAATTTGTTGTCCCTAAATGCGGCGATCGAGGCGGAAAAAGCAGGTGAATATGGGCTAGGATTTGCGGTCGTGGCTAGGGAAATTCGGCGCTTGGCAGATCAAACTGCCGTAGCAACCCTAGACATTGAAACCATGGTCAAAGAAATGCAATCAGCAGTTGCCACGGGGGTGATGGAAATGGATAAATTTACCCGCGAAGTTGGTCATGGCGTTGATGATATTCGGGGCATTAGCGGAAAATTAGCGGGAATTATCCATCAAGTGCAGGGATTGACTCCCCGTTTTGATGCCGTCAGTCAAGGAATGGAAGGGCAGTCTCTCGGCGCGACCCAAATTAGTGAAGCGATGGTGCAATTAAGCGAGGCGGCTAATCAAACCGCCGATGCCCTCAGAGAGATCAATCGGGCGATCGATCAACTCAATGAAGCTGGTTACGATCTCCGACAAGAAATATCGCGGTTTCAGTTGTTGAGTTAAAAGTATTCGCGAATATATTCGTAAATATATTTACTAATATGGCGAAAAATATGGCGAAAAATATGGCGAAAAATATGGCGAAAAATATGACACGAAAAATATAACAGAAAGGTAAGAGCCATTCTTTATGAATAATTCCCACGGTACTAACCTAAGTAATACAACCAATACAACCAGTGATACAACCGAAACCACCCAAAATTGCTGGCGTAAGGTTGGTGTATGGGGCGATCGCTCCTGTCCAGAATTAAAAAAACAAATTCATTGCCGTAATTGTTTTATTTATGCCGCAGCAGGGCGATCGCTCCTAGAAAGAGAAGCCCCCCTCGGCTATCTCGATGAATGGACAGAAACCGCAACGCAGGATATACCAGAAAATTATCGTTTAAATGCTGCTAATCGCCTTTCGGTCGGCATTTTTCGGTTAGGTGCTGAATGGTTGGCTTTACCAGCGCAGCTCTTCAAAGAAGTAACTCAGGTACAGACTATCCATACCATTCCCCATCGCAGCAATAAGATCTTGCAGGGATTAGTGAATATTCGCGGTGAAATTTTGATGTGTATTTCTATGATGGAATTACTGGGCTTAGAACCTACCACTGCTCACCAGATCGATCGCCAAGGACAGGTTGTGTACCCTCGGATGGTGGTAGTTACCAAAGATGGATATTCTTGGGTATTTGCCGTGGATGAAATTCAAGGTATCCATGCCATTCATCGCGATCGCCTCCAAGAGATCCCCACCACGATCTCCAAACGAACGGAAACCTATACAAAAGGGCTTATGTTTTGGCAAGATCGATCTGTGGGCTATTTGGATGACGAATTGCTATTTTATACCTTAAGCAGGAGAGTGCTGTGAACCAACCAGACTTGGGCGACTTCTCCATGCTGGATCTATTTCAAATGGAGATCCAGAGCCACACCGCTGACATGTATAAAAGTTTAGAAGCCATCTCTGGCAATCTCGGTGCTGCCTCTAGAGATTTATTTACCAACCTCATGCGCGCCACCCATTCGATTCGGGGAGCATCCAAAATTGTCCATATCGAAGCGATCGCTAATTTAACCGCTAGTCTGGAAAACTGTTTTGTGGCTTTTCAAGAAGGTTTTTTCCTCCCGAAACAAGAACATATTGACCTTTTTCATCAAACCGTTGATTTCCTTGCCGAGGTTGGACAGGTTCCTGTCGCAGAAATCTCCTCTTTTTTGAGCGATCGCCAAGAATATATTGACCTTTACACCCAACGTATTAATAGGGTTACCAGAGCCGAAGATCTTCATCTCGGTGAATCCACTGAGCTAAAAACGTTGGAGAGCGATAATCCGACCCCAAATCATAGAGCGATTAAGGAAGCCGATGGAGAATCCCTTTACAATAGCCACCTAATTGAATCGCCCCTAAGCGATACAATTCCCGATCTGAGCGACTTCTCCATGTTAGATCTATTTCGGATGGAGGTAGAAAATCAAGTGGCTGTGCTCAATGATGGATTGCTACAACTGGAAAACACCCCTAACGCGATCGATGAAATCGAACCACTCATGCGCGCCGCCCACTCGATTAAAGGCGCGGCGCGTATCGTCCAACTCGATGTTGCCGTCCAATTAGCGCATATTCTAGAAGATTGCTTTGTCAGCGCTCAATCAGAATTAATCAAAATCACCAGCAGTCATATCGATATCTTTCTGCAATGTGTCGATATTTTACTCAATATTTCCCAAGTATCTTCAGGAAACATTTCCGATTGGTTGACTGACAATCGGGACAATATTGGGGAAGTTCTGGTGGCGATGGAAAGTATTTTGCCTGAAGAACGACGCAATAGATTAGATAGATTAGTAGTGGCTGGGGCTTATACGGAAAAAGAGAAAGTCCCACAAGCCAAACAAGCCACAGAAGAGCCTAATCAGGGCTTGACCTATGTGGAATCTTCCCTCAGCCTAGTGGCAGGACATTCTGTTGCCAAGCCCAGCGAAGCGCTCATGGTGACAGAGGCAGATGCGATCGCAGCTAGTTCTCCCGTACAGTCTACGACACTTACCAAGCCCCACCACGAGACTGAAAAAATTGCCGAACGTACCGTCAAAGTCAATACGGATAATCTCAATCGTTTAATGGGGTTAGCAGGAGAATCCCTCGTAGAAGCTAATTGGTTGCAACCTTTTGCCGATTCACTCCTAAAGCTAAAATATTTACAAGCAGATCTAGATCGGCAATTAGAGGTTCTTTCCGAGTCCCTTGAATCTCAGAAAAAGCTTAATTCAGTCGAGTCCATCCAGTTTAAATCCGCTCGTCGCACCGCCGATAGTTGTCGCCATTTTCTATCTGAGCGCTTGAGCGAACTAGAGGTTTTTGCTAGGCGATCGGCAAATCTCTCCGATCGCCTATATCGTGAAGTCATCGCTAGCCATATGCGCCCCTTTGCCGATGGAGTACAGGGCTTTCCCCGCATGGTGCGCGATTTAGCAAGACAGCTAGGCAAGCAAGTTAAGCTGGAAATCATTGGTAAGTCTACCCAAGTCGATCGCGATATTTTAGAAAAGCTAGAGGCTCCCCTAACGCATATTCTCCGCAATGCCATCGATCATGGATTAGAAGCCCCTGAAGCGAGAATAGCTGTAGGTAAGTCTCCTGAAGGAATCATTCGCCTTGAAGCAATGCATCGTTCGGGAATGCTGGCGATTACCGTCAGCGATGACGGCAAAGGATTAAATCCTGAGAATATCCGTCAAAAAATAATTGACAAAAAGATGACGACTCGCTCTATGGCAGCCCAAATGAGCGAAATCGAACTCATGGATTTTCTGTTTTTACCAGGATTTTCCACAGCGAAACAGGTTACCGAGGTGTCTGGGCGCGGTGTGGGGCTAGATATCGTGCAGAATATGGTACAGCAGGTCGGCGGCATGGTTCGCGCATCCTCACAGGCGGGTAAAGGGATGACCTTTCATCTACAGTTACCCCTAACTTTATCGGTAACCCGTTCTCTCTTAGTGGAGATTGGAGGAGAGCCCTACGCCTTTCCCCTCTCGCGCATTGATCACATCGTTTTAGTCTCAAAATCAGAAATTCACCTCATCGAGAACCGCCAATATTTCACGTTTGATCAATATAATATTGGGCTCGTCGTGGCTTGTCAGGTTTTAGAATTAAGAGAATCGCAACTCAATCTAGAAGAACTGCCGATCATCATTATTAGCGATCGCCATAGTCGTTATGGGTTAGTAGTTGACAAGTTTTTAGAGGAGAGAGAATTAGTCGTTCGTCCTTTAGATAAACGCTTAGGCAAAATCCCCAATATTAGTGCTGCCGCCTTAATGGAAGATGGAGCACCTATTTTAATCATTGATGTGGAAGATATGGTTCGTACTATCGATAAGTTATTGACAGGCGGCAAACTTGATAAAGTCAGTCACTATGAAGATAAAAAATCTATTAAGAGTCGCAAACGTATACTAGTGGTAGATGATTCTATTACCGTACGAGAAATGGAACGAAAACTACTGGAAAATAAAGGCTATGAAGTGGAGGTTGCCGTGGATGGAATGGATGGATGGAATGCAATCCGTACGGGTAGCTTTAATTTGGTTGTATCCGATGTGGATATGCCGCGCATGAATGGTATTGAGTTAGTCAGTCAAATCAAGAATCATCCCAACCTAAAATCTATACCTGTAATTATCGTATCTTATAAAGATCGAGAAGAAGACCGCCTTCGCGGTCTGGAGGTCGGTGCTGATTACTACCTTACTAAGAGTAGTTTTCATGACAATACCCTGATTCAAGCCGTACAAGATCTAATTGGAGTCTAATTTATTATGTCTACCCCTAGGAAATTGCGCATTGCGATCGCCAATGATTCCATGCTTGAAGCCGAGGCGTTACGCCGTACAATTGCCTCCGTCCCCGAATATGAAATTGCTTGGATCGCCAGAGATGGCGGTGCTGCGGTCAACCAATGCGCCCGTGATACTCCCGATCTTGTCCTCATGAATTTGATTATGCCAGTTCTCAATGGTGTACAGGCGACGCAACAAATCATGCAAACTAATCCCTGTGCGATCCTATTGATTACCGCCGATGTCAACGAACATGCCAATAAAGTCTTTGAAGCCATGGGTTATGGAGCTTTGGATGCGATTGATACTCCTTCGATCGGCTTAGAAGAAAATTCCCTTGGACGCAACAAGCTACTTCAGAAAATCGCGACCTTGAGTAAGCTCGTAATTCGTGCCGATCTAAGACGTGCGTCTCCCAAGCCCCCTTTACTCGCCATTGGTGCTTCTACTGGAGGACCTAAAGCCTTAGCCATGATTTTATCCCAACTACCCGCCAGTTTTCCTGCTGCCATTGTAATTGTGCAGCATGTTGATGCCCAATTTGCCTCGGGCTTGGTTAATTGGCTGGGTACTCAGACTCCTCTGACCGTAAAGTTAGCAATTACGGGAGAGAAGGTTGAAGGGAATTGTGTCATGATTGCAGGAACCAATGACCATTTAATTATTACACCCCAGCTTACATTTCAATATACCGAAGAACCGATAGAAACGCCTTTCCGACCTTCCGTCGATATCTTCTTCCATAGCATTATGAAGAACTGGAAAAGTAAAGGTGTAGGATTGCTATTAACTGGTATGGGTAAAGATGGTGCGGAAGGGTTATCGGCATTAAAATCCGCTGGCTGGCATACGATCGCACAGGATGAGGCAACGAGCATCGTTTACGGAATGCCCAAAGCGGCTTTTGAACTAGGGGCTGCTTGTGAAATTCTACCCATTGACGCGATCGCCTCTGCTTGCAATCGCCAGATATCCCTATTACGGGCTTAATACTTTAAAGAAAGAATCAAAAATAATGTTTGGCAAACCCAAATCCCTTCCCAATGAGCCGCTTATTACCGTGCTACTTATCGATGATCAAGCAATTATCGGTGAGGCAGTGCGGCGAATGCTATTAACGGAAAGTGATATCATTTTTCATTTTTGTAGCGATCCCTCGGTTGCCATTCAGAAAGCGATCGAAGTTGCACCCACAGTGATTTTGCAGGATTTAGTAATGCCAGAAATCGATGGCTTAATGCTCTTGAAATTCTTTCGGGCTAATGTCGTCACCCGTGATATTCCCATGATCGTCTTGTCTAGTAAAGAAGAAGTAGAACTTAAAGCAGAAGCCTTTGCGATCGGAGCCAATGATTATTTAATTAAACTACCCGATAAGATCGAACTGATTGCCCGTATTCGTTATCACTCACGCGCCTATATCAATCTCTTGCAAAGAGATGAGGCTTACCAAGCCATTCAAGATTATTTAAAAAAATTAGAAATTGAACGCCGCAAAGTTGTCGAACGTACCAATGAACTTGCTCACCTGAATGTCGAATTGGAGCGGATAGCTAGCATAGACATGCTCACAGGAGTAGCAAATCGACGGCAATTTATGTATCGACTCGAACAAGAGATAGAACGCAGTCGTCGCTATAAACGCCCACTCTCTCTAATTGCCTTAGATATCGACCACTTTAAAAAGATTAACGACACTTGGGGACATGGGGGTGGGGATATCGCCCTCTATGATATCTCGCAACGGGTTAATCTGCTGATGCGAGAGAGCGATTTGCTCGGAAGAATTGGCGGCGAGGAGTTTGTGGTATTGCTAACAGAGACCTCCTCGGAAGAAGCTATGCTTGTAGCCGAGCGACTTCGCTCCGTAATTGCCGACACACCAGTAGTGATCAATGGCAATAATGTTGATGTAACCGCAAGTTTTGGGGTGGCAACCTTTGACCAAGAGAAGGATACAATTACGACGATTCTCTCTAGAGCCGATAAGGCTCTATACATGTCGAAAGAAACGGGTAGAAACCGTGTAGTTGTCGCAAACATTTAATGGAAACATTTAATGGAAACATTTAATATTGAGTAACGACTGCCTCCTCCATCAAGAATTGATATGCTTAATTAGCTCAGCATAAAAACCAAAACCAGAGAGGATACCGCCCGCTACGCGGGCGGTATCCTCTCTGGTTTTAAATTTACTTATGCTTACTCCCTTGCCAGTGAATAATTAGACGTTGCGGCGCAACGTCTAATTATTCACTGGCAAGGGAGTAGCTCCTTAATATTCCGATCGCCTAATTGTCAGACATGCCCATTCTTGACGCTTCCAAAAAGTAGCAATTACCCATTTATGGGCATCTAGGGCATCGGCGACCTTCGGTACTTGCTCGATTAAGATTCCACTTAAAATTCCCCAACCATTTTCGCCCACCAGTTTATCGAAGTAGGGAACCATATCGACAATGATATCGGCGAGGATATTACAGGTAAATCCATGGGCAGGTTCGGGCATATGGGCAATCAGATCTTGGATGCTCCCTTCCGCAACCCAAATTTTTTCTGCGGCAATGCCATTGAGTTGACGATTGTGATTGGTGGCTTTAATTGCCAAAATGTCATTGTCGATCGCATAGGTTTGGCTCGCACCAATTAATAAAGCACCAATACTCAGAATGCCCGAACCACAACCGACATCAGCAACCACAATATTATCTTCAGGCTTGACTCCCCAAAGACGCATTTCTAAAGCTTCCAGACATAGCTGGGTCGTAGCATGAGCACCCGTACCAAAAGCACTACCAGGATCGAGACGGAGAATTTGGCGATCGCCAAGATCGGCAGGGGCTTCAATCCAAGCAGGATAGATCGCCAACATGTCACCAATTTCCTGTGGACTCCAATGTTGCTTCCAACTCGATGACCAGTCCTCGTCATTAATCACTGTCCATTGAGTGACAGGCGCTTCGTAATTAACGGCGATCGCATCCTGTTTTAGCCATAGCGACAAGGCCGCCAGATCCAAAACACTACCTTTCTCGACAGGCAAATAACTACTAATTTGAATCTGTCCGTCTTTTTTTTGGCTTGCCATTCCTTGACAACCAAAATTTTGCAATCGCCAAAAAATTTGCTCTTCTAGAGATTGCTTGGCTATAACTTGAATTTCCCACCAACTATTGTTAATGGAGCCGATCAAAGGTGACATCTGGCGCTTATGACTATTGTATGAATGATTATATTTTAGATATCTGATATTCAGAGCAAGTACTTAAGAGAAAATACTTAAGAGCAAAGCCATAAATACCATCAAAATCTTTAGTCTTGGATATATTCCTGTTGTTGTAACAGCGCTAATTCCGCTCGCTGTATTTCGCGACCTAGGTAGGCAGCATGGTCAAATAGTGTAACAGGGCAGGGGTGTGTTTTCTCAAAGATCTCGACACAGAGTTCCTTTGCACTTCTGCCTGTAAATAATTGCACGGCCTGACGGTCAACCTTGCCTCTAGCTGGAATTGGTTTGCCAGTTTCAGGATCGACTGCTAAACCTTGATCATTAATGATGTTGCTATAGTATTTAGCACAAATTAAACTTTGTTGATAATCCACATAGATAATAAAGTAACCGCTGGGATCAAGAGCTAGCGATCGCTTAGATAATTGATTATCAATTTCATGGATTTGTTGAGCAAGTAGATTAGGTTTAGCAGTCAAATTCATTAACTTTGAGGCAAGAGCATATTTTTTATAGTTATCCTATGATACGACTTAATATTCTCGTTTATACAGGTTTATAGCGTTTCCAAACCAAAGAGGAGAGGGTTGGCGCTTCGCGCCAACCCTCTCCTCTTTAACTATAGCTATAGATGAAGTTTTAGAGAATCATCGGATTCCAATACATTCCTATACAATGGGATACAACAGGACGATAGTTAATATCCAGAGCCGATAACTAGAGGGGCGATCGCCATGCCAGCCAAAGTATTAGATGGACGTTATAAATTAATTAAACAAATCGGAGCAGGTGGATTTGGACATACCTTCATTGCCAGAGATATGCGTCGTCCGGGATCGCCGCCCTGTGTTGTCAAACAACTGAAGCCTGCCAGCGACGATCCTAACTTTATCCGCGAAGCCAGACGGCTATTTAACACAGAAGCTGAAACCTTAGAGAAATTGGGCAGACATGACCAAATTCCTCAACTCCTCGCCTACTTTGAAGAAGACAAACAGTTCTTTTTAGTTCAAGAATTTGTAGAGGGAAAATCGCTTCATGACGAACTAAAAGCGGATTTGCCAGATGTGGCAAATTTAGATAATCAGTCTCAAGAGGTCATTCTTGATGAACTAGCCAATATTGATAACAACACCAGAGACAAACAGCTACGCGAAGTGGAAGTTCTCAAAATCTTGAAGGATGTCCTAGAAGTTTTGGAATTCGTCCATTCTGAAGGGGTAATTCATCGCGATATTAAGCCAGATAACCTAATCCGTCGCAAGAAAGATCAAAAAATCGTCCTCATTGACTTTGGCGCTGTTCGAGCCATGCAAGATGCTAATACTAAACTTGCTGCCGACGAAAAGGGCGAATCGCGATTTACCGTAACCATTGGTACTCCTGGATATATGCCTAGCGAGCAATGCGCGGGACGACCCAATTACAGCAGTGATATTTACGCCTTAGGGATGGTCGCTATTAAGGCTCTCACGGGCTACGCTCCCACTGATTTGCCGAACGATCCTGCTACAGGGGAACTAGTGTGGCGTGACAAAGCCAAGGTCAGTAACGGTCTGGCAATGGTATTAACACGCATGGTTCGCTACCACTATACCCAAAGATATCAGTCAGTACGGGAGGTCAATCAAGGCATTAGTACTTTCGCGACCATGAGTGAGGTGGAACGTCAAGCCACGACCAGCAAGATCGTCCGATCCACAATTCTAACGGGAACAGATGGCTTAACTACCTCTAATAATACTTCTTACCAAGCTAATACCCAAACTCGGCGAGTGGTTCCTGCTTCTAACTCAGCTAGTTCTAACTCTGGAGTTCTATTTCTGTTTGGTGGTCTATTGGCAGTAGTTGCGGTAATTGCCGCCTTTGTTTTGCCTGCGCTGATGCGCAACAATCAGCCATCTGTGATTGTCAATAATCAACCGATCACGCCTAGACCGATCGCTCCTGAGTCAAATCCTACAAGCCCAGTCCCCGTTGCGACTTCCAGCGAATCGATCAATCAAGTTCTTAATTTAGAGGCGAATAAAGAATCCTTGGTTATTCCCAATAAAATAGCAGGGAATGCTACTCACAGCTATAGTATTCAAGCTAAGGCTGGGCAATTACTTAGTACGGCAATTACGGGCAATGGACTATCCCTGACGGTACTCAATGCTCAAGGCATCGCCTTACCTAATGCCGTCAATGTTTTGAATGCCGATCTGCCAATTACCAGCGATGGAGCCTATACGATTCAATTGAGAGGACTGGGAGCAGCGGAAGTTCCCTATCAACTGAAACTAGGGCTTAAAGATACGACGATCGCTCCACCTACGCCGCTACCCAATACCATTCCCAGCGCAATTCCCAGCCCAATTCCCAGTTCCAGTCCAATAGTAACGCCCCCAAACACCACGGTTCCTAGCCCCCCCATTTCCACAACACCGCCCACCGCCCCAGCAACACCTGCACCGCCGCCACCCAAAATAGAAGTTAAAGTCAAAAATTACAAAAATTAGTCAATACGATCAGAATGGAGAGCGCAAAGTGCTCTCCATTCTGATCATATTTAGCATTACCGATTTATGGAATTGATATATGGAGTTGATTTCACAAGCGCCCCAAGGCAAGGGAAGGCAATCGTTTGCACGGAGGCTTGGCGAGAAGCTGATATTTTACATATTAAAAAGTTCCATCGATTTACAACTTTGCCATCATTTATAGACTTTTTGGAGCGATCGCCAACTTGTCTTGCAGGAGTAGATTTTCCTCTGGGTCAGCCCCGAAAATTAATCGAAAACTTGCAATGGGGAAATACTTGGGCGGAATATGTCGATCGCGTCGGACAGATGACAAAACAGGAGTTTGTGGAGGTACTGGATCGATATCGGCAAAATCGTTCTAAGGGCGATCGCGAGCATTTGCGCCATACCGATCGACTTGTGGGCGCAATCAGCCCCATGAAAGTTTATGGAGTACCTGTGGGGAAAATGTTTTTTGAAGGGGCTCCGCGAATGCTCAAAGCAGGATTTAATATTATGCCCTGTCATCCTACGGATGACTTGCGTACTGTCATTGAGGTTTATCCTGCCCTCGTTGCCAGATTTTTGATCGGTAGACAAAGCTATAAATCCGACTCAAAAGCCAAACAAGACTCTCTCATGCAGTCGGCACGCCAAAAAATAATTGCACTCTGGCGATCGCCTATTTTTCAGGCTAAATATGGCTTTGTCATCGACATCAGCCCACATCTTGCCGATGAGTGCGATCGCGATCCTTCAGGCGATACCATCGATGCCGTTCTCGCCGCAATTCAAGCAGCATGGGCAGGGCAACAGCCAAATTATGGAATTCCTGCAACCTGCGATCGCCTTGAAGGCTGGATTTGTAATGCTCTTTGAGTAAGGGTGGCGCACTGCGCTGCCCTTAATCCTCCTATAAAGTCGCGAGTGCCTTTCGCATTAACTCCTTGATAAAAGGTATTTCTTGATGAGTCATCTCCCATAGGGTATTGAGATCGATTTCCAAATAACCAAACATCAAGCTATCTCCCACACTGGTCAAACGCCGCCAATTAATCTGGGGATAGCGATCCATAAAACTAATCGGCAACCTTCTTGCCGTCGCCCCAATAATGCCGATCGCCCTTTCCACCGCAAAGATCGTTTTTTGATCGTGACTAAACTCCAAAAAATCTATTCCCGATACAAAGGATTCTGTTGCGGCGATCGCTTCCAAAATGTCCTGTATTTGTACTTCCAGACGGTTAATATTTTCGATTCCAACGGGAATACTCACTTCATTTACGCTCATTAGCCTTTTTCCGTATACTAAGAACCAGAGACGGCTTGTTACTCCGCCTCCTTGTTAGACCTGCCGAAAGTTTACAATATTGCCAATGACTGCGATCGCTGGCGGTGTAAAGTTCTTTTCGCGCACAAGTTCGACAATATTACCCAAACAACCGATTAATTCCGACTGATCACTACGAGTTCCCTGCCGAATTAAAGCTACAGGTGTAGCCTCAGACAGTCCCGCCGCAATCATCCTAGGCACAATTTCACTTAAATTATGCAATCCCATATATACAACAATCGTTTCGGCAGCTTTGGCGATCGCCGCCCAATCGATCTGGGGACGATATTTGCCTGCGGACTCATGTCCTGTCACAAAAATTACCGATGAACTGAAATCACGATGGGTAAGGGGAATCCCTGCATAGGCAGGAGCGGCAATGCCCGATGTAATCCCTGGAACAACTTCAACATCAATCCCCGCTGCGCGTAGATCCGCCAACTCCTCACCACCACGCCCAAAAATAAAGGGATCGCCACCCTTCAACCGTACGACGATCGCCTGTTCCTTCGCCTTCTCGATCAATAATTGCGTAGTCTCCTCTTGCAATAGTGAATGATTTCCCCTACGTTTACCCGCATGAATTTTTTCAGCGATCGGGTTAATCATCTCCAGAATTTCATCACTGACTAGGGCATCGTAAAGCACCACATCACAGTTTTCTAAGAGCGCCTTTCCCTTCAAGGTCATTAATCCCGCATCACCAGGTCCCGCCCCCACTAAATAAACCTTGCCAAAACTAGCATGGGTAGATCCTTGAGTAATTGAATTTGTATCGAAATCTATATCTTTATTTGTCATTCGTCTTAATTGTTCGTCGTGAAAAGCATCGTATCTAAGCGGCATCTAAGCCAAATATTGCAAGGCGATCGCATCACCATTTTCCTCATGTATTCTATTTGTTATAGCAATGTATTAGGATTTCCAATTTGTCGTAAGTACCTCAGCATAATTAAAATCCAGAGCTAAAATCTGCGGCTCACGCTGCGCGTCCGCCGCAGGTTTTAGGGTTTTATATTTAATTAAGCCCACTTATACCAATTCACGAAAGTGTGACAACACCTTTGTAAATTGCAAGCCAAACCTAGTAAGGGTTTGAAAAACACTAAATCCTAACCTTTAAAAATGTTGAGACGCAGCCATTTTGTTAAGCCAGATCGAGGAGAATTCGCGAACCACATATTCTAAATATTTATTTAAGAATATGTTTAAAAATCTTCTTTAGGTGTAACGAGTACAACGAATCAAAACGAGGCCGGCGTGAATTTTACTGACTTTACTAAAGCAAATCTTACCAAATCAATCCTAGAAGGAATCAACCTCAAGGGTGCGGATCTCAGGCGCGTTAATCTTAGCGAGGCAAAACTTGCGGATGCAAAGCTTTCCAAGGCGAACTTAACAGGCGCATTTCTCCATCGAGCCGATCTCAACCGCGCCAATCTGGTTGAGGCAAATTTAGCGGAGGCAAACCTCACCTCAGCCTTCTTGATCAGAGCCGATCTGCAAAGAGCCTGTCTCAACCAAGCCTATCTCGTAGCGGCAAATCTCAATTCGGCAAATTTGACCAGTGCATCGATGGTGAATGCCGATCTCAGCCTTGCTACGCTCACGGGAGCCTGTCTTAACGGAGCAAACCTGAGTCGAGCGAAACTAAATGGCACTTTCTTCATTGAGTCCAATTTATTGGGAGCCGATCTCAGTGACTCAGACTTTACGGGCGCACTGATGATCAAGGCAAATCTCAGTGGGGCAAATTTGAGTCAAGCCTGTTTGATGAATGTCGATCTCACGGAAGCCAATCTCACGGGTGCAGAATTGCAGGGGGTCGATCTTGGTGGCGCGATTCTCAATGCTGCCAATTTGAATGCCGTCGATCTTGTCTATGCAAATTTGAGCGGTGTTTCCTTAAGTCGCGCCAACTTAAGTTGGGCAAATTTGCTAGGGACAAACTTAGAAAAAGCGAACTTAGTGGGTTCCGATCTGAGTTGGGCAAATTTGAACGAAACTAATCTGGCTGAAGCCGATCTAAGCTGGACAAATCTCACGGGTGCATTCTTGATGAAGTCCAACCTCAGTGGGGCAAATCTTAATGGCGTAAATCTCTCTAATGCCAATCTCAGTGGCGCGAATTTAAGCGGTGCAAATTTGATGGGTGCCAATTTAAGTGGAGCCGATTTAAGCAATGTCGATCTGCGGGGCTCTTACTTAATCCGTACCAATTTGCATAATGCGATTTTGAACGAAGCCAATCTCACGGGCGCAAATCTGGATGAAGCCGTACTAAATGGAGCTAGTCTAAATCGAGCTAATCTCAACCGGGCCAGTCTGACAAGAGCTAGCTTGACAGGTGCAAACCTCAAGGGAGCTTTTATGCTGTGGACTAATTTGAGAGGAGCTTTCATGCTATGGACTAATTTGGATGGCGCAAATATGACAGGTGCAATTTTGCCTACGGATAAGTAAAAATGAAAGCTAGAGAACTCATCGATCGCTACAATCAAGGCTTTCGAGATTTTAGTGATATTGATCTTAGTAGTGAAAATCTAAGCGGGGTAGGTTTAACGGCGATCGATCTTGCCAATGCCAATCTGAACGAAGCTAACCTATCCTGCACCACCTTAAACGAAGCTAATTTATATGGTGCAAATCTAAATGCCAGTGTCCTCTACCGCGCCAGTGTGAGTGATGCCAATCTCTGCGAGGCGGATCTAAATGGTGCTAGTCTGATTAAGGCTGATTTGCATGGTGCTAGGTTAGAACGAGCTAGCCTAAGGGATGCTGACTTAACTGGTGCAAATCTCAATGCTGTGAGTCTCGCTAATTCTGACTTGACTGGAGCTAATTTAAGTTGTGCGTCTTTGGTCGGAGCTAACCTAGAGGGAGCAAATCTTGCCCAAGCCTTTCTGAAAGGAGCAAACTTAGACGGGGCAAAATTAAATGGAGCAAATCTTGAAGGCGCTAATCTAAGTGGGGCGAGCTTTAGTGACGCTAATCTTAGCCATGCCAATCTCTCGACATCCGACCTTTCCCGTGCGAATTTATATGCAGCCAATCTCAGCGATGCCTTATTGTGTAGAGCCGATCTCAGTGGAGCAAATCTCAGTCATGCTAATTTCTCGGCATCCAATCTTAAGGAAGCTGACCTCAACGGGGCATTTCTGATTGAGTCCTATCTCGGTCAAGCCTGTCTAGATGGAGCAAACCTTAGTAAATCCAATTGCTATAAAGCTAATTTTAAAGGTGCATTTTTACTAAGAACCAATCTAAATGGAGCAAACTTAAATTGTACGGATTTCTCAAATGCTTCTCTGCAACCCGTTGATTGTGAGGTCGATCTCAATACAGAGTATGTAACCGATTAGCGCAATTATATAAGTTAAGCCATTTGGCGTAGAAACTGTAACGGTATGTAGGTACGTCTTGTCTAGAGAGAGAAAAAAATAAAAAGCGATCGCGCTAGAAACTAATCAGTTAGGAATGAAACATGAACGCAACTACAGAAACCAAACAAGAAACCAAACAAGAAACCAAACAAGAAACAGCAAGCGCATCAACAAAAATTACACCCGTTAAATATAAACGTATTTTGTTAAAACTGAGTGGCGAAGCACTCATGGGTGATCGTAGCTTTGGTATCGATCCTGAAGTTGTCCAAGATATCGCCTTGCAAGTTGCCGAAATTGTCAAAGATGGAATTGAGGTAGCGATCGTAGTTGGTGGCGGCAATATCTTTCGCGGTATTAATGGAGCCGCTAAGGGCATGGATCGCGCTACGGCTGATTATATTGGCATGATTGCCACGGTCATGAATGCTCTTACTTTACAAGATGCCTTAGAGCAACTAGATGACCCCATCCCCACAAGAGTAATGTCCGCGATCGCCATGCAAGAGATCGCCGAACCCTATATCCGCCGTCGCGCAATTCGCCACCTTGAAAATAATCGGGTGGTTATTTTTGGGGCTGGTTCGGGCAATCCCTATTTCACGACTGATACCACGGCGGCGCTTCGTGGGGCTGAGATTAATGCCGAAGTGATCCTCAAAGCGACTAAAGTCGATGGCATTTACGACAGCGACCCCAAGAAGAACCCCACTGCCAAACGCTATCAATCCGTCAGCTTTGACCATGCCCTAATCAATGATTTGCGGGTAATGGATGCCACGGCCTTTGCCCTATGCAAAGAAAATGGCATCCCAATTATTGTGTTTGATCTTGGTGTTACAGGTAACATTCGTCGCGTCGTCATGGGAGAATCGATTGGTACTTATGTTGGAGGTTCCTGTGAAGTTAACTGATGTTGAGGCGCGAATGCAGAAAGCTGTAGAAGCGACCCAGCACAATTTCAATACTGTGCGAACGGGGCGTGCTAATGCTTCGCTGTTAGATCGAATTACCGTGGAATATTATGGTGCGGAAACACACCTAAAGGCTCTCGCAAATATTTCTTCGCCTGATGCATCCACTCTACAAATCCAGCCTTTTGATCGCTCCACAATGCGGGCGATCGAAAAGGCAATCTCAGAGTCAGATATTGGGCTCACCCCCAATAATGACGGTGTTAGCATCCGTCTAAATATCCCCCCATTGACTACCGATCGCCGTAAAGAATTGGTAAAAATGGTTGCCAAACTTGCCGAAGAAGGTAAAGTTGCTATTCGTAATATTCGTCGCGATGCGATCGATTCTTTGCGAAAGCTAGAAAAGGCAAAAGAAATTTCTGAAGATGATTCTAAAAGCCAACAAGAGCAAGTGGATAAATTAACGGAAAAGTTCGTTAAAAATATTGATAAAGTCACTGCTGAAAAAGAAAAAGAAATTTCCACAATTTAAAAACAAAATCCAGATCTAAAACCTGTAGCGCACGCGCAGCGTGGGCTACAGGTTTTAGATTTTTATATTTAATTAAGCCCACTTATACCAGTTCCCAAAAGTGTGGCGTAACCATTTTGTGATTTGGTATTACTTAGCTATACCAAATCAATAAAAAAGAAGAAATTAGCTAAGCTAATTTCTTCTTTTTTATTGACGATTTTTCTTTACTTAGAAATTCATTTCTACAGCTTGGACTTTTTCGACTTGCTTCTTCTTCAGTACCAACAAAATTTGGGTAACGATTACAGAAGCAAAGAATGCTAGTAGCCATTGAATGCGACGAGGATCTTGCAATACGATTTCGCCATCATGTTGACCAAAGCCACCAACATTAGGATTGGTAGTTAGAGGCGAACCAACCTTAACTTCACTACCAGGCTCGACAACTAGCTCAGCACCAGCAGGAACCTTCTCAACGGCAATGCTACCATCGGTGGTTTGGATTGAGATTTCATAGCCACCATAGATACCTTCATCTTCATTTGGTGCGATCGGGCTGATCTGGGTAACTAAACCAGGAACAGTAGAGTTGTATTCATTGTTATTGCTCTTTTCACCCGTAGGATAAACTTGACCGCGACCGCGATTACCGCCAGCATGAACGGCATATTTCAAGAAGTGAATATTCTTGTCCTTAGCAGGATCGGGGGAAAGAACTGGGAACACAATTTCGGAATACTCATCACCAGAGACAGGACCAACGAGGACAATATTTTCTTGAGTGTCGCTATAGGGTTGGTAGTAGATATCCTTGGTTTTTTCCTTAAGCTCTTCAGACAAACGCTCTTCAGGAGCAATCTTGAAACCTTCAGGGAGTACCAAAACTGCACCTACATTCAAGCCTGTTTTGCTGCCATCAGCACTAACTTGCTGCTGGGTATGGTCGTAGGGGAGTTTAACGACAGCTTCAAATACCGAGTCGGGGAGAACGGCTTGAGGTAGCTCAAGCTCAATGCCTTTTTGGGCTAGGTGACAGTTGGCACAAACGATACGACCAGTGGCTTCACGAGGATTTTTGTAAGCTTCTTGGGCAAAATAAGGATAGGCCTGAGCTGACTGAATATTAACGCCAAATAGAAGCGTTAAGCTTGTGAGGACACATAGACTGATTCCCACAATCAAACGGTTGACACGGAACAAAGCTTTTTTCATGTATGAGTTCAAATGTGATTTAAAGACTGGCTAGCCAATGTTTGGCAGTATTTTGGCAATATTTGGGATTGCGAATTTAGGATTGCGAGATTTCGAGAAAATATTTTTCTTAAGACCACCAAGGCGCTTCATTGGTGCGGAAATCAGTTTCAGTCCAAGTGCTAAATTGCACAACATCATCGGCAACCGTTGCATGGGCAAGGGCAAGGGATAGTGGTGCAGGACCACGTACAACTTTACCTTCAGCGTTGTACTGAGATCCATGACAGGGACACATAAATTTGTTTTCGGCAACATTCCAAGGGACAACACAGCCAAGGTGAGTACAAACTGCGTTTAGTCCATAGGAAGCAATTTCTTTGTTGTCATTAACAACAATATAGGTAGGATCGCCTTTGAGTCCTTGCGCAAGTACACGATCGCCTGCTTGATGATCTGCCAAAAATTTAGAAGCAATTACATCATTACCCAGAGCGTCTTTTGCCGCAACACCACCACCTGCACCACCACGGGAGGGTGGTACAAAATAGGCAGCTACAGGATAAATTGCCCCAAGAGCAGTGACGGCAGCAGAACCTCCTAAAATGAGGTTCATGAATTGGCGACGACCCATGCTAGGGACATCGGCGGATGTAGAAGCTTGACTCATAAATTTGAATAAGGATTTAGCTGAGAAATATTACGTTTTATATATCACTTCCTACCATGATATCGACAATCCTCGGACTTCTCTCTAGTTGTTTTGCAACGAAATGTTAAGCAACATGATTTCAATTAGTACTGCTAAAGTTAATGTGAGGTGAGGTTAAGTGATACTGATATTTTTCGGACTTGTTTTTGCTAGCTATGAATGAAAAATCTACCACGCAGTTCTCTAAATATCGGATACTGGGCTTAGTTGGTAGAGGGCAATTTGGTAAGGTTTTATGTGCGCGGATCCGAGATACAGGCAAACTAGTCGCCCTCAAAGAATTAGAGCATAAACGATTTCCGACCAGTAAGCTTTTGCGGGAGCTACGTTTTTTACTAACTCTCCAGCATGAAAATATTGTTGCCTGTACTGCCCTTGTCCACCATCAAAATTATCGTTATTTAGTCATGGAATATTGTGAAGGGGGGACTTTGCGAGATTTGCTCAATCACACAAAGTCACTTACGGTAAAACAATGTTTTGACCTCATAAGCGATATTTTGTTGGGTTTAGAACATGCCCATGGGGCAAATATTATCCATTGCGACATTAAGCCCGAAAATGTTCTCCTGAAAATTACGGATCGGGGATGGCAAGCCAAGCTTTCTGATTTTGGGATTGCCCGTCTCAGCCAAGAAACTGTTTCCGATGCTAGTAATACGGGTTCTCCGGGATATATGGCTCCAGAAAGATTCTACGGTCAGTTCTCCGTTGGTTCGGATATTTATGCGGTTGGCATTATTTTGTACGAGCTGTTAGTGGGTAGTCGCCCTTTTTCAGGAATGCCGACGGAGTTGATGAATGCCCACCTCAACCAGAGAGTAGTTATCCCTAGTAGCTTGCCCCGATCGCTACAAACAATTATCTTGCGCTCCCTCGAAAAGTTACCGCAGCGGCGATATAGCTCAGCGCGTGAAATGCGGCTAGATTTATTAGACACATTGCAATCGGAAGACTTGAGCCAGTTTCAAACGGTCGGTGAGCAAGAAAAGGTTACCCAAATTCTCTTTTCCAAAAAAGCACCCCATTTCGATCAAAGCAATACGCCTGAAAGCATTATTGGCATCGTCGGTGCAGAAAAATCTCGCTTTTATAGCGCTTCTAAATTTCTTTTGCATGGTCATAGTCTGTCCTTAGATAAAACGGAACAGATTGCTAAATCTGAACAGGCAATTGAGGCGATCGCTTTTGTAAAGAAGACATTATTTGCGATCACTAGACGCTCTATTTACCAGTTCGTTCGGGGCATTCCCAAATCTTTATACCAATCATCCCAGCCTTTAGACCAAACTTTTAAATGGGCTATTTCCCCCTATGGCGATTGGTTTGCGGTATCTACGGGTAAACAGCTCGAAATACGAAATTTGGTTTACGGTAGAGCCATGCGGCTGGAGTTTGCCTCGAGAGACTTGAGTTGCATCATCGCCATTGATCGGCATCACTTGTTAGCGATCGCGAATAAAACTGAAACTAACGAAAGCCGTGCGATCGTGATCTCACGGCGTTGCAATATTATGTATCGATTAGCCTTACCCGTAGCAATTGCGGCGGGGATTGCCACATTTACTGGCGATCGTGTCCTTTTATTGGAGGCAGGTAACCGTAAAAACTTGTTACTGCTGGATCTGAAACCCTATCGCTTGATGCGGATTCCTTTGCAGTATGAAGCCTTAATTCTCGTAGCAACACCTTGGGGATATGCGATTACGGCGAAATACAATGATTATCAAACGATTTTAATATTGTTAGATCTACGCGGGAACAATATTAATAATCTGATTATTGATGGGGAAGTAACAGCGATCGCCCCCATAGATATTCACCTATTAGCGATCGCCGTTGCCAATATATCTGGCTGTATGCTGTATGCAATTAATTTAAAAAAACTAGAAGTCGATCTCGTTTTTTAACCAACTCCAAGAGTAAAAGCCTTGCGTAGCAAGAATTTTACTCTTGGAGTTGAGAAAGGGTTTGCGTAGCAAACCCTTTCTCAAAGTCCGTTTCAAATTATCCCAGATTCACGTTAGTAAGGGTTTTTAAAGCTCAAAATGGCTACGCCATTTTGAGCTTTAGTATTAGCTAAAAAAACGGCGCTAAGCGCCGTTTTTTTTATGGCTGGGCAGCAGAAGAACGTTTGCGACGGGAAGCCTCAGGAGATTGGATCGGCACAAACTCCTTATTCGTTTCCGCAAATTCTGTCTTTAAATCATTACCTTCATCGCCATCAGTTGCCTCTGAGGGCTTAGCTCGATTCACCCTCAAGATTACGCCGCTAGAACTGCCATTAACCTTGGCGGGGCTAACCACTGGATCGGTCGAAATTTCATCCGACAGTGCTGTAGTGGCTTGCACCTCAAAGCTTTCCGATAAGGTTTCCTCCTCTGTCGTAGGGTTTGATTCTGGATTTGCGTCAAATACCGCCCTTGCATTAGATTCTGCATTGGATCGCAAATTGCTCATATTGTTGGCAATCTTGGGCGCTTGCCCAGGTAAAGCCACCGTCACAATCACATTGCGCGGGTCTTTAACTTCGCGATCAACAAGTACGAGAGGAGAGATCCCAATTAGCGAATAAACGTCCTGCTCTTCCTCAGTCATCTCCACCACAATCACTTCGGGTGGCTCCACGACCTTGGTACGAATTTCGCGCTTATTAGGACGTTCAGGTAAATTCTCAGGCACTGGGATGGGAGCTACATCAGTTACCTCGACCAATTCTTCGCTAGGCTCGGCGATCGCCTTAGACTGCAAAGCGTTAGCCGCAATATTGGGCAGAGAAATTTTAGTCGGAACTGCCCGTTCAGCCACAACATCGCGCTCGATCCTTGGCTCAATTCTTGCTTCAACCCTTGGTTCAAACCTTGGCTCAGCTTGAATCTCAACCCTTGGCTCAAACCGCGATCGCACATCCACGGGGGGAGCTTTTTCAGCCTCGCGGGATTCCCGCAAATCCTTATTAAGCATGGCTCTTTTGCCACGTCGGCGCAGATTGCCCCGTTCTTGATAACTGGGATGGTTCACCAAATTTGGCTCTAGTCCGCCACCCAACTCCGAATCCCCATCTTCATACTCGGAGGTAAAATCGAGTTGATTCGATTGCTTTGATTCCCAAGTCCGTGATGTTGCGTCAACAGGCTGTCCCGCTGCTTCCCCTGGTAAATGCATCAAATGTCCGAGCCCACCACAGGTCGAGCAAGGACGACCAAACAATTCATAAATACTTTGTCCTTGACGCTTACGGGTAAGCTCGACAAGCCCTAACTCTGTAAGTTGCGCAATTTGCGGACGGGATTTATCCGATCGCAACGCCTTATTGAAATGTTCGAGCAATTGCAATTGATCGCGACGGGTATCCATATCGATGAAATCCACCACAATTACACCAGCAATATTGCGCAGACGGATTTGACGGGCAATTTCCACCGCCGCCTCACAGTTTGTCCATAGCACTGTCTCCCGTGAGGTTTGGGACTTGGTAAAAGAGCCAGAGTTAACATCAATTACGGTTAAAGCTTCGGTAGGCTCAATGATGATATAGCCACCACTAGGCAAATCTACCCTCGGCTTGAGGGCTTCCCGAATACCCGCATTTACCCGAAAATACTCTAAAATTGGCGTGCGTTCACGATGATGATCCAACATCAAACCGTTAGGGATTTTGCCATCACCCCAGCCCAGTAAATGTTGCTTGATGCGGCGCAAGCCATCATTGGTATCGGTCACAATCCGATTTACTTCGGTACTGTATAAGTCGCGTAACACCCTTTGGACAAAGTCGCGTTCGCGATCTAACAAAGTGGGCTGGCGGGTAGTTGCCACATCCTGTTGAATGCCTTCCCACTGACGTTGCAAATTATCGAGATCTTCAATAATCTGCTCCTCTGGCATTCCATCCGCCTCAGTGCGCACCAAAATTCCCATGCCCGCAGGCTTGACCAAAATCGCTAGGGCGCGGAGACGATTGCGCTCAGCTTCACTGCGAATGCGCCTCGATAGATTTACCCCCCTTCCAAAGGGCAAGAGCACCACATAACGACCAGGCAACGAAATATTTCCTGTTAAACGAGGACCTTTATTTCCCGTGGGCTCCTTCATTACCTGCACGAGTACGCGCTGTTGAGGGACGACCAGATCGCTGATCGAACCAGACGATCGCCGCATTTTTAAAGGACCAAGGTCGGTGATATGGATAAAACCATTGCGATCGCCATCGCCAATATTCACAAACGCCGCATCGATACTTGTTAAAACATTTTCGACAACGCCCAAGTAAACATCCCCAACTTGATGAGTTCCTGCGGCAACAACAATTTCTTCAATTTGATCTTCGCTAAAAACAGCAGCAATTCGATACTGCTCGGCAATAATTATTTGCTTTGGCATTCAATTTCCTCAGAATTTCTTCGATTCAAAAGAGCCAGCCTAAGAACACTTGAAAAATATTTTTTCTATACTTCGTATAAAAAAATATTAAAAAATATCTTTCAAACCCTTTATCCACATACTCAAGGAGTCGCAGGGGCTTCAAAACAGAACGTACCAATAACGAAAACAAGAAAAAAATTTCAATCGCAAGCTACCTAGATCGTCAACCAGCTACTTAGCTATGTACCGAGCTAGTAACTAGTCGCTGTGTCTGCTCTGACATCACGATAACAAGGCATATTACTTTGTATGGAAAATTGGTGGGGTTTCGTTAAAAGAATTAAGTTACTTCTTAGACTGGCGTTTATTTAGACTATCTAAAAGGTGCTTACACCATTTGCCTACAGCATTCAGCCTGTAGGTAAAACAGCGTACTTGATAGTTCAAGTTTATGATTATGGTGAGTAAGCTCAATGCGCTCAACTAGCAGCTAGATGCGTTTTAGCTAACAGCCAGCTTAAGCCTATCGTAGTATTATAGCGCAGCGTTGAGCGTTACATTTTCTTAATAGTGTTTTAATATTAAATGTGTAAGGGATTCTGAAGTAAGTAGCCGAGCATAATTAACAACCAGATTCAAACCAGATTCAAACCAGATTCAAACGCTGCGGCGCAGCTTTTGGGACTTTATATTTAATTATGTATTTAATCTGTATTTGATTATGCCTAGCTACCAGCCGATCTCTTACTAAAAATGCCTAAAAATGCCATAAAGAAAACGAGGGTAAGTTTCTGAGTACGCGAGTAGTGATCGTCCGTCACGGCGAAAGTAATTTCAATATCCTAAGCAAAATTCAAGGACGCGGTAATTACGATCGCCCAGAATTGCAGTCGGTTCTGACCGATAAGGGCAAGCAGCAAGCCAAACTAGCGGGTAAGGCTCTAGCAAATCTCAATATTGATTTTGCCTATGCAAGTCCCCTTGTCCGCGCCCAAAATACGGCTCAAATTATTTTGGCTGAAAATTTTAATCCTCCAGAGTTAATTACAGCCGATGGTTTACTGGAAATCGATCTCAGCGAGTGGGAGTCGATGATCGCTAGTGAGGTAAAAGAGCAGTTCCCTGAGAAATACGATCGCTGGCAAAATGCCCCAGAAACATTTCAATTAGGCGATCGCTATCCGATTCTCGATCTATTCGAGCAAGCCAAGGGACTATGGGCAGAGATTTTGCCCAAACATCAAGATAAAACGATTCTATTAGTGGGGCATAGTGGTATCAATCGAGCATTGATCTGCTCGGCGATCGGCATTCCCGTCCGTCTGTATCACAATATTCAACAGGTCAACTGCGCGATTACGGTCTTGAATTTCCAAGGCTCTAGCCTAGTCGAAGGCGTACAGCTTGAGTCCCTGAATCTCGCAAGCCATCTCGCGGATATTTCTGGCTCTCCCTTACCCCCCGTCAAGAAAAACCATGACGGTCCGCGCCTATTACTGGTGCGTCATGGTGAAACTGAATGGAATCGCCAAAAACGTTTTCAAGGACAAATTGATGTCCCCCTCAACAACAATGGTCATGCCCAAGCTCGACGAGCTAGTGAATTTTTAGCAAATACAAAAATTGATAAAGCCTTTAGTAGTCCCATGTTGAGACCTAAAGACACAGCTTTAGAGATTTTAAGCAAACACCCAAACATTAAACTTGAACTATTTGACGAACTTAAGGAGATTTCCCACGGGCTCTGGGAAGGCAAGTTCGAGCATGAAATCGAAGCGGAGTTTGCGGGGCAACTAGCACTCTGGCAGTCCCAACCCGAAACCGTCCAAATGCCTGAAGGTGAAAATTTACAACAGGTTTGGGAGAGGGTCGCGCTCATCTGGCAAAAAATTGTCGAATCAGTCCCTGCGGGAGAAACCGCTTTAGTTGTCGCCCATGATGCCGTCAATAAGGCAATTCTTTGCCTATTATTTGATTTTACACCCGAACAATTTTGGGTATTTAAACAGGGCAATGGCGGTGTCAGCGTGATTGACTATCCTAAAGGCGCAAAGAATCGTCCTATTTTACAATCTGGAAATATTACGACTCACCTATCTGAGGGAGTGCTAGACCGCACAGCCGCAGGTGCTCTCTAAAATCCCCAAAAATCCCAAAGCCCGCAGAACAGAGTTCTTCGTGATTTGTTCTTCGTGATTTGTTCTTCGTGATTTGTTAAAGTATTAGCAAATCGTTACCCGCTAAAGTTTTGAGAAAGCGATTAAGCGATTAGAGGTAGCTAGCTAAGCACATTTAAATATAAAATCTCAAAGCCTGTGGTGCTTGCTGCGCTTGAGCTACAGGCTTTGAATCTCTTTTTAATTATGCCTATCTACTTATAAGCGTCATTTAAGCGTCGTTTCTGTCAAACTGTCGAGAGACGCATTTTCTGCTAATTTGGTGTAAAGGATTTGTCTTAGTATCTTGTTTTAGTATTCGGAGTTTAAATAAAGTGACTATTCTATTCCAACTTTTATTGGCAGCATTTGTACTGTTTTCCTTCGTTCTCGTGATTGGCGTACCTGTCGCTTACGCTTCTCCTAGCTCTTGGAATCAAACCAAGCCACTATTATTTCTTGGTTCTCTTATTTGGTTGGCATTCGTAATTGTCATCGGCATTTTGAATGCTTTTGTTGCCTAATCTTGCCTAGTCTCGCCTAGTCATGGCTAAGCGCGTCCAAAAGAATACCCAAAAGGTATCAAAGGTTTTTTAATCAGGCTTTTGATAACTTTCAGTTCGCTCGATTTAGTTCGCTCGATTATTTTGTTCTTATTTTAAAGTTTAATACCAAGTTAAGAAATGGCTACGCCATTTCTTAACCTGAGAACCCTTACTAGGTTTAGTTTTTAATTCACAAAAGTGTGATCACACTTTCGTGAATTGGTATAGGCATAAACAAGAACAAAATTTAAGAATATATTTAAGAATATAAAAGTTAAGAATAATTTATGGCGGTTTTTGAAGGTAGCTTTACCAATACTGATAGTCTGCGCTTTGCGATCGTGGTCGCCCGATTTAATGACCTGATCGTCGGTAAGCTCCTCCAAGGATGCCAAGACTCGCTACTGCGTCATGGTGTGGATGTGTCTGAGACTGGCAGCCAAGTTGATTATGCATGGGTACCTGGCAGCCTCGAAATCTCAATGGTGGCAAAAGAATTAGCTACTTCAGGACGATATGACGCAATTATTTGTCTTGGAGCGGTCATCCGTGGTGATACTCCCCATTTTGACTATGTGGCAAACGAGGTATCTAAGGGTGTCGCAGCGGCTTCTTTCCAGACAGGTGTACCAATTATTTTTGGGGTATTGACCACTGACACGATGCAACAGGCTTTGGAAAGGGCCGGGGTTAAAAGTAATAAAGGCTGGGAATTTGGCATGGGTGCGATCGAGATGGCAAACCTCATGCGCCAAATTCGGGCAAAGTAATTTGCCGCAATCCAGAAATTAAGCGAGGTGGCGCTTTGCGCCACCTCGCTTAATTTCTGGATTGCCAATTTTTCTAAATAATAAATCCCGCACTTTGTCCTTGCGAGGCTTGCCAACTGCGGGCATCGTAATACAAGTCTTCTAAACAAATGCTATAGAGGGCATCCTTTAGCTTGCGATCCAGTCGTTGCCAAAGCGCAAAGGTCACCCAATCGGAAGCAAGTTTTTCCTGTGGCTTTAGCCTAGGCAAGGGATAGGTATCTTCGCCTACGGCGGTTAAAATTTCGCCTAGGGAAATATGTTTAGGCGATCGCTTTAATCTATAACCGCCTTGAACGCCCCGTACAGATTCGACTAAATCAGCTTGCCGTAAGGCTATCAGGATTTTTTCTAAATATGGCGCAGGAATAGATTGGCGATCGCTAATTTCGCGAACTGAAGCTGGCTTGCGTTTTGCCCAAACCACCAGATCGAGCATCGCTTTCACACTGTAATGACCTTTTCTGGTTAGTTTCATCGGTTCTCAACCTGCAAACAGAGAAGGTGCAAAGAGTATTCTCTGCTTATGATTGCCAAAATTCCTGAATAGCTGAAGACAAATCGACAGGAGCGGGCAACATCTCGCCACCGCGCCAATCTAGTACCTGTACCAGAATCAAGTACCCTAAGCCCAAAATTACGGCGACAATGCCCGTAAAAACTGATATCCACTGCGATCGCTGCATAAGTAACTTTAAGTAAAAAAACAGATCGAAAATCTAAGGAAATCTATGAATTAGCAAAAATACACAAACTAACTGCTATTATCCCTCTTGAAATATCTTTAGTATCGATATTCAGCTAATTTAGTTAAAATCTAAAAACTTTGCCTTAGCAAGCTTAAGCTATATATCGAGTAAAGCTCTATTTTGATAGGAACAAACTTTTTCATTCTTCGTCCTAACACTTGAATACAGAAGACACAGACTATTGCAGTCTAGTGCAGATTTAAGTCCAGTAGGAGCGAGTAATTGATGAGCTACAGCCTATCTTGGTCAAACAGCATCGGAGTGTACGCACCCTCCAACCCCGTGTCCGTTGATAAGCTCCCCATCGTTGAATTGGTGCAAATGTGCCAAACAGAAGCGCAAACTAATCGGTCTGCGTTTGCAGAACTTATGCGGCGTAATCAATCCTACGTCGATCAGGTTTTGTATAAGCTCGCTCCCGACTGGCAAGATCGCGCCGATCTCGCTCAAGAAGTTTGGTTACGCGTTTATCGAAATATCAAGCGTTTGCAAGAGCCAGAAAAATTTCGTGGTTGGCTCAGTCGAATTGCCACTAGTTTGTTTTATGACGAATTACGCAAACGCAAACGGGTTGGCAGTTCGGTTTCGCTTGATGCACCATTTATGTCTGGTGATGGAGATGAAATGAGCTGGGACTTGCCCAGTGCCTCCCCCAGTCCCATTGAAAATATGTCTACGCAGGAGTTTTATGAAGAACTGCGTCGAGCCATTCAAGATCTACCTTCTAGCTTCCGTGAAACTATTGTTTTGAGGGAAATCCAAGGTTTATCCTATGAAGAAATTTCAGAAATAACTGGTGTATCGCTTGGTACAGTAAAATCACGCATTGCTAGAGCAAGATTGAAATTACAGGCGCAATTACAACCCTATCTGTCTAATATGTAACGAGGGGTGTATTGAAGTTATGAGTGCTAACCAAATTTTTAATAGTTCTATGATTATTCCCGAGGAGCGCTTTGAGTTACTAAGTGCATATATAGATGGTGAAGTAACTGAAGCGGAAGAGCAGTTAGTCGAACAATGGCTGGCTGAGGATGTTGATTTTCGTCGTCTTTATCAACAACAACTAAAGCTACGACAACTGCTAATTGATTTACCTGTACCCGTTGCCGCCCATTCATCTGTGAAAAAAGAAACAGATGTAATGATTAATCGCGTCTTTTCTGAAATTGACAAGCGATCGCAGCGCCGCAAATGGAAGTTAGCTGGTATTGGTATATCAGTTGCGGCAATAGTTGGTGTATTTGGATCGATGTTTACCTTCAACTCTAATCCTCAATTTAGCCCAGTGGCAAACAGCATCAAGACTCCTGCACAGGTAAAAGAAGAGCCCATTATTATTGCAATGGAAGATCCGCTCGTTCCTTTGCCTAAGTCGAAGAGTTCCAAATAAACGCAAAGGTTTGTAATTGTACCCTTGCGAAGAAGAGAATAAGTTCGATTGACGTATTGAGTTAATTGCCAAGAATTTTCCAACCTTCGACTAAGTAAGTGGGCTTAATTAAATATAAAACCCTAAAACCTGCGGCGCACGCTGCGCGTGCACCGCAGGTTTTAATTCACAAAAGTATTGTCACGCTTTCGTGAATTGGTATTACTTTCCATAGAAATAATCCAGCTATACCAATTCCTAAAATGGCTTTGCCATTTTAGGAATTGGTATAACCTTACTGGGTTTGTTTTTAATTCATTGAAATGTTAGCGCACTTTAGTAAATTGGCAAGTAAATTGGCAAGTAAATTGATAAGTGAATTGGTATTAGTTAGGACAAATAAAACCTTAAAAGATGGATAATGCTGCTTCTTGGAGCGATCTATATTTTGAGTTTTATATCTTAAGTAAAACTAGCGTATCTCTATAGCAATCATAGGTAGTTCGATATATTCCCAAAAGTGTGGCTACACTTTTGGGAATTGAAAACCAAACCCAGTAAGGGTTTTAAAATCACAAAATGGCTTAGCCATTTTGTGATTTGGTCTAATTAGGCTGCGTTGCTTAAATCACCTGTGGATTTCTCAGTTTGGGCAAGATTACAACTTTTTTCACCTTCACAAATTGGTTACTTCTGCTATCAATCAATGGTTAATTCGATTCTGATGGGTGATGTATTTTTTGTTAGAATTAGGTCTAATGAAATGTGGCGGTAAACCGTCTAGCAGCAAAGATTAACATGATAGAAAATTTTTTGTAGAATACAGATATTATTGGTCGCGGAACATAGATATGAGAGACTCAAACAAAAAATCTCGTTACAAGCAACCTCTGATTTATGCTTCGATGCTTTTGTTGGGTGTGATTTTAGGAGCTTGGGCAGTTGTGTCAGGAGTGAGATCTCCCAATACAACATTGGTTACTCCTGTAACACAGGTTGCGTCGATATCGCCAGCAATTGCGCAGGACAGTGATAAGAATAAAGCGATCCCAGTCCCCCGTAATTATATTGTGGATGCAGTTAATCGCACTGGTCCCGCCGTTGTCAGAATTAACGCATCGCGCACCGTTGCTAATACCCAACAAATACCCGAAGCATTTTTAGAAGATCCCATGTTTCGCCAGTTCTTTGGTGACCAATTGCAACGCTTACCAAAAGAACGGGTAGAACGTGGCACAGGATCTGGCTTTATAATCAATAAGGAAGGCGACATTATCACTAATGCCCATGTTGTAAGTGGCGCAGATAAAGTTACTGTTGTCCTTAAGGATGGTCGCCAGATTGAGGGTAAAGTAATTGGTAGCGATGAGCTTACCGATGTAGCTGTAGTTCAAGTTAAGGCAGATAATTTGCCTGTTGTAAGTCTTGGTAGTTCTGTAAGCTTACAACCTGGAGACTGGGCGATCGCGATCGGCAATCCTCTAGGTTTAGACAATACTGTAACTGCGGGGATCGTCAGTGCGATCGGTCGCAATAGCGGACAAATCGGAGTCGATAAGCGCGTTAGTTTTATCCAAACAGATGCCGCAATTAATCCTGGTAATTCTGGCGGACCATTGCTTAACCAAAGTGGCGAAGTTATTGGTGTAAATACAGCAATTATCCAAGGTGCGCAGGGATTGGGCTTTGCAATTCCAATTGAAACGGCTCAACGCATTGCCAAGCAACTGATCCAAAGTGGTAAAGTGACTCGAGCTTATCTCGGCATCCAAATGGTTACGGTTGACGCGAATGTAAAGAGTCAAGTGAATCAAGACAAGGATTTTGGTGTCAAAATCTCTGAAGATAAAGGCGTGTTGATTACTAGAGTCGTTGATAACTCTCCAGCAGCTTTGGCAGGAGCCAAGCGAGGTGATGTAATTGTTAAGTTTGACGACAAGGAAATCTTAACGGCTGAACAAGTTACACAACTAGTAGAGGATCGCGGAGTTGGTGACAAAATTCGGATGGAAGTTAAGCGAAATGGTCAGGTAGTAGCGTTAAATGTTGAAACCGCCCAATTCCCTCAAAAGTTTCCTAACTAGCTAGGTAAAAGACTTATGGCACTGACTGTGTATACACCATAAGTCTTTGTCTTGTTTTTTTATTATGCCTAGTTCTTAGCCATAGCAACCTAAGATATGGCTTGTGCGCCGCCAGTCTTGTTAGGACAAAATTAAACCCGAAAAGCGGGTTGCCGCGCTCCGCGCAGCAACCCGCTTTTCGGGTTTATAGCAATTCACAAAAGTGTTGTCACACTTTCGTGAATTGCTATAAAAGGAATGTGAGACGAGATCCTTTACTTTATCCAGATCACTCCTATGAGTAAATTTTTTGGTTGGCTTGTCACTCTGCTGCTGCTATCTTTTGCAGGATTTGGACTGACACAGTGGTTCAATTTACCCTTTGGTAATTTTGTGGATTGGGTAATTGCGGCAAGTATTTTTGTCTGGTTGATTATTATTGTTACCGTACCTTGGAATATTTACTTCCAGTCTAGATCGGTACTCGATCGCGCAAAAATCTCGAAGGAAAGAGGGGTTAATGTCGATGAGAACCAATTACCCTACGTCCGATCGCTAGCGCAAAGATCCTTGGGGATAGCCTTGGGGCTGCATCTCATTTCGGCGATCGTCCTCTATGTATTAGCTGCCACTGGAGTGGGCACGATCGGTTATATCGGAGCGATCGCCGCACTGTTATTAACAATATTAAGACCTGCTATTAGCGCCTATGAATACATATCGCAAAGGTTGCGGGCAATTTTGCAACAAATTGACTATCCGCAAGAAGATATAATGGAGTTACGCCAGCGTTTTGCCACTTTAGAAGAACTGGTGCGCCAAATTAATACACAACTGAATACGGACAATCCCTATTCATGGGTGTCCAAATACGAACAGTTTGCCGATGAGACCCGTAAAGATTTATCGAAACTAGTCGCTAACATAGAGGATCTGCGTGCTACCAATAATAGCGACCACGAGCGGCTAGTTCGCGAATCCCGACAAGCGATCGCGCAATTAAGCACTGATAGTCAATTTTTAGAGCATGTCAGAGAAATTATTCGTTTTTTTAAGAGTGCATAACTATCGCTACAGTTACTTAAAACAAATCAAACCCCAAAAAATAATAGGCGGCGCAAAGCGCCGCCTATTATTTTTTGGGTTTGATGTCCTAGTGCAATTGGCGACATCTATATAAATTGATGGGGCAAAATTAGTAATATCGCAAAGTAGTATTTTTGTCTTTTTGATTATAAAAAAGCACAAGAATAGTGATGTAAATATCAATAATTGCGAGATTATTTAAGATTATTAAATAATCTTAAATAATCTTAAATAACTAGCCTAGCAAGTTGTGCTTAAGTACCTCAGCACAAGTAAAATCCAGAGCTAAAACCTGCGGCGCACGCTGCGCCGCAGGTTTTAATTGCTTCTTGCAAGTTTGATGGAGGTAGGTTAGTTTTAAACTATGTCATAACTTTCAAGTATCTGAATTTTTTTGACTATTACGCTATTCCTAACTAGCTATTTCCCCTCCTCCTATGACTCATGGCTCCATTAATCCCCAAGATGCAACCATAGTTGACGGCCGTCAACTCGAGCATTACCTAATTCTGCAAGATCCCGAAGGACAGCAGCGAATTTTACTTGATAGCAAAAGTTATGTACTGGGAAGATCGCCAGAAAATGAGATCGTCCTGCGATCGCATTCCGTATCGCGAGAACATGCGACATTAACGGGAATCTACGTATCCGAACCAATATTACAAATATTTCGGCTTACCGATGGAACTCCAGAGAAAGGAAAAAGTACAAATGGTTTAATTATTAATGGGGAACTTCGCGATTCATGGGTGTTAATGCAGGGGGATGAGATTGATTTTAGTAGTAATACCAGTGCTGTTTATCGCATTGAACCATTTTCTCCTTACGCTAATGGCAAAATAAATATTTTTCTAGATTGCTTGCATAATTTAGCCGAAAAAGAACGTAAGTCTGGCAAATATAATGAAGCAGAACAATATCTCGAACAAATTTTAATTATTAATCAACAGTTACATGGCGAATTACATCCCTATGTGGCAAATTGTTTAATAGATTTAGCAGTGGTCAACTATTCACAAAACCTGTTTCAAAAAACCGAAAAACTACTCTTACAAGCGATTGATATTCGCAAGAAAATATTAAATTCCGAGCATCCTGATGTGGCATCATTAATGCTCGATTTAGCCGCTATTTATAATACTCAAGCCCTTTATGTAAAAGCAGGATTGATATTCTTAGAAGCTCTGGCTATTAAGGAGAAATTACTCGGTGCTGACAATCCCGAAATCGCGGATAACTTAATCGATCTAGCGGCAATTTACTATTCTCAAAAGCGCTATAAAGATGTCAGAAACCTTTATAAAAAAGCTATCAAAATTTATAAGCGATCATTTGATTCTCAACATCCAACTATTTTGTCAGTGCAAAAGAAATTGGCAAGTATCAATAAAAGACTCCGTCCCAAATGGCAATCTTTTAATGTGTTAATTCCCTTGTCATTAATATTGCTATCAATAGTTATTGCCTATTCATTTTTTGCACCGAAAACAGATATTACCTGTGTCAAAATTTCAAGTGATGGTAGTGCTAAATCCATCTCTGGAGATGAATGTCGCCAAATGATTAAGTAAGTGGCTAGGCGAGAGCCTGTAGCGCACGCGCAGCGTGCGCTACAGGCTCTGGGGTTTTATAGAAAACGAGATCGCCATAATCGCCATAAAGGCACTAACCCACAGTAAAAAACATATCCTTGTTAATTTCAGAGCCTGTGCAATCTTAAATGGGGAGATCGGCTCGATGGGCTCTCCCAATAGAGGTTTCTGTTTGAGAATGCCCCGATAGTAGTTTGCGCCGCCTAGCTGTACTTGTAAAATTGCGGCATATACACATTCGCTCCAGCCTGAATTGGGACTGGGATCTTGGTTAGCATCACGTTGACAGATCTGCCAAACATAAACGGGCTTTCGGGAGAGTAAGGCTAGGGTGAGCACTGTTAAACGACAGGGAAGCCATGTCAAAACATCATCGGTTTTGGCACTAAACCAGCCGAGATCGGTATAGGGAGATTCTCGGTAGCCCACCATCGAGTCAAGGGTACTAGCAGCCTTGTAAGCGATCGCTAATGTAACCCCACCATAGTCAAAGAGCATTGAACCCAGAAGAGCATAGAATAATGGTGCTGTAACCGCATCGATCGCATTTTCGGTCACCGTTTCTAGAATTGCCCGTAAAATCTCTCCTTCCGAAAGTTTATCCGTATCCCGTCCGACATAGCGGCTAAGCTCCTGTCTTGCCATGTCCAGATTGTCTGTTTGCAGAACTGCTAATACCGACTCGGCAGCATCGCGAAGGCTGCGTCCTGCAAAACAAGCAGCTAACAAAATACTAGAAAAAGCGATCGCCAATAGCGGCTGTACTTGCGAAAGAGCGATCGCCATTAACCAGATCGCAATTCCACTTCCCAAAATTATACTAATCGCCAAAATCGCACCCAAGAACTTCATAACCAATGGAGTAAAAAGGGGGATGCGTTGATTACTCTGGGGATCTTTCATCATTACCCCATTGGTAAATTGCGCGATCGCCCATCCGATAACTTGGACTGGATGGAGCCAATTTACAGGATCACCAAGGAGATAGTCGAGACTCGCTGCTAAGACCAAAACTAGTATATTTACATTTACATTTAAATTTAGATTTACATTTAGATAATTGAGGTGTAAGTTGCTTGCGATCGCCATTATCAAAGTCAAGATTTTGGTTAAAGATGGAACATAGGATGAGTGGCGGCGCGAAGCGCCGCCACTCATCCTATACTTGATTCCTCAATAGGCTATAAGCTATAGCTGGAGCCATTCCTAATACAGCAATCTTATCAGGAATAAAAAAAGGTTCGATTTTGATTTTTAGGATGATAGTTTTTGTTTGAGTATATCGACATTGATGGCACTTAAATCAATTTGAATCTCTAAACGTTGCTTTTCGTCGCGGAAAAGTAAGACCGCATCACCATTGGGTTGAATCAGGCTGCCAAATTGGGGATCGGTGACTTGGATCTTTTGGTAAACGATTTTCGGGAGCGTGATACGGATCTGATAGCTTCTACCTGATGAAGGCAAAATATCTAGACATTGATTAAAGCGATCGAGTTGGAGATAGCCAACGGAGATATTGCGTTCGTCTGGGCTATTGGGCTTAAACCAATAGAGGGTGATACCGCGAAAGCTTGGAGTCTGAATAGCAAAGGTTTCGTCAAGTGATTGTTTGCTCCAGTCGATCGCTGAGCGATCGCTATTTTCGGTTAAAGGGCGTTGCTGCCAAATAATTTCCTGCCCCGCAAGGTCTGTCCACCATTGGGCAATTAGGGCAAGGTTGGCTTCAGCATCGGGATCGGTGCTGCCAAGTGTCCAAGTAATGGTTGATTCCATTAGTTTTTAAGTGCGCTTATTTGTCATTTGCGTAGAGAATAAAAGAATAGCAGATGCATTTGTGGAGATTTAAGGAAATGTTTGGAATTGGCTGGCCTGAGGTAATTGTAATTTCGCTGGTTGGGGTCGCAATTTTTGGGGCGAAACGCATCCCCGAAATTGGTCGCAGTGTCGGACAGGCTTTAAGAGGTTTTCAAGATGAAGTTAAGGGTAATGGCGAATCAGACGCATCTGGTAAGATCGACTCTGTTAAGGACAAGGCAGGCGATCAGGTTTGATATTCGTAATTGATCTTTAGAATTGATATTTGAATTGATGTTTGGGTAGTCCTAAAGTAAGGATGGGCGGCGCGAAGCGCCGCCCATCCTTACTTTAGAACTACCGATGTTTAAATTGTCTGAGAATTTCAATATGATCTGAACCTATTGCTGTTAATTCAATGTGACGGGCTTTAGGTAAATCATCCTCTAGATCGTCTAGATCGTCTTCATCAAGCTCTAAATTAAAGGTTTCAGGATTTTTAAAGGTATTGGTATTAGATTGTGTTGGGACTGAGAGATTGATCCTGAGATGTTGGTGGGGAATGTTTGGTAATTTACTTGCCCATTCGATCGCCACGACCCCAAGGGGAAAATCTATACCCCGCCAATATTCTTCTAGATGAAGGCTCGGTATTTGAGGTGACTCTAAGCGATAAAGATCGATGTGATAGAGCGGTAAACGACCTTCTGTATATTCGTCAATTAGGGTAAAAGTGGGGCTAGCGATCGTATTGCTAATACCAAGTGCTAGACCAAAGGCTTGCATGAAGGTAGTTTTACCACTGCCCAGATTGCCATCTAGCAACATAATTGTTCCTGCCGTGACAAGTTGGGCAAGTTGGGCAGCGATCGCTTGGGTTTTCCCAAGATTATCTGCATAAAGATCGATCTTTAAAGTCTCAGTCATATATTCGGGTAGACTTTTGTACGTAGGTGATGATTGCCAGCCCTAATTAATTGATAGTAAATAGCTGGGCATAATTAAATATAAAACCCTAAAACCTGCGGCGCACGCGCAGCGTGTGCCGCAGGTTTTAGATCTAGATTTTAATTATGCCCAGCTACTTAATACCAATTCACGAAAATGTGACAACACTTTCTTGAATTAAAAACCAAACCCAGTAAGGTTTTCAGATTCCCAAAATGGCGTTGCCATTTTGGGAATTGGTATAACTAGTTAGTAGATGCCAATTTATCCTATGTTTTGTTTTTATATTATTGAGCTAATTTCAGCAAAGTTTTTATGGATACGGATATTCTTCAGCCGCTCACGCATCTTGATCGAAGTGGTAATGCTCAGATGGTGGATGTGACGCACAAAACGCAAACAGTGAGACGAGCGATCGCAGTTTGCGAGATATCTATGAAAACAACGACCTTAGATGCAATCCAAGCAGGCAATGTCCAAAAAGGAGATGTATTAGGCACGGCAAAACTAGCAGGGATTATGGCAGCAAAGCAAACGGCAAACTTAATTCCCATGTGCCACCCTCTAAATCTCACCAGTGTAGATGTGAGGATTATGCTAGACGAAAATATTCCTGGCTATCAGATTGAGGCGGAGGTCAAAACTAAGGGCGAAACTGGCGTAGAAATGGAGGCTTTGACCGCTGCGACGATCGCTGCTCTCACCCTGTACGATATGGCAAAGTCGCTTGAAAAGACCATGATCATCTCAAATGCGAGGTTAATACATAAGAGTGGCGGCAAATCGGGGGATTTTAATGCCCCTAAGGGGGAATATTGCGATCTTTAGTCTTGAAAAAAGTCTTAAGCCACTCGCATCAAGTAGCTACTCCCTTCCCAGTAAGGAATTAGACGTTGCGGCGCGAAGCGCTGCAACGTCTAATTATTGGTTATTGGTATTAAGCAGTCTTATGCCCCGCGATCGCAATTAGTTCGCGGATTTTAACTTCAGATAATTGACTGTCGATATCTAACGATTTACTGGCAGGATCGCCCGTAACTATTGCTGAGGTATCGACAGATTGGATCGCTTTGGTAATTGTTTCGATACAACTAGCGCAACCGATGGAAGGCACTGAGAGTTTTAAGGTCATAGATTAAGCAATATGTCGAAAAAATAAGATTATTAAGTAGCTCAGCATAATTAAAATTCCGATCTAAAACCTGCGGCGCAAGCGCAGCTTGCGCCGCAGGTTTTAGGGTTTTATATTTAATTAAGCCCACTTACTTATACTGCCGTACTTAAGTATTGCAATGTATTGCAATATTTAAGTACAGCAATATTTAGAATGGAAATATTTGGTAGATGATTTGGTTGTTATGCAGAATATCCTAGATCATATTCAATGCGGTGTTTTTGCCTTGACGATAGAGTCACCCCCTTACGGGTTAAGTATTAACGACCAAATTAATAATCAAATTAACGACCAAATTAACGATTCAAAATTCATACTTCGATTTGCGATCGCCAATCTTGCTTTTGTCCAGCTTGTGTGGGGCGAACTTAGTCCAGAAAAGCCCTCAAATCTCATTGGTTTGCAGCCCCATGATTGCCTACCTCAAAATTTTGTGCGGCAGTTATATGTACATATCCATCAATGCCTACAATCTCGGAAAAAGGTGGTGTATGAGGTAGAAACTGACGCGATCGCTCATCATCTGGTGTCAATTTCGCTTTCTTTGGTAATTGGTAACAATCAATTGCCCCAAATCGTAGGTACTTGCCAAGATATTAGCAATTTATCCCTATCTAAATCCCAAGTTGGACAGCCCAATCATCAAAAATTTAGTCATCTCGTCAACGCCATATCCGATGCCTTTGTCGTTGTTGATAGCCAAGGTATTGTGTGCTATGTCAATCAGGCTGCCGAAAATTTATTTGGTTGTCAAGCCGAAGATATTGTAGGTGAAGTCTTTGGCTTGCCAGTAGTAACGGGAGAAAGCACCAATATCGACATCCTCAATCGGGGTACGACCACCTCGGCGGAGATGCGCGTGTCGGAAACCATCGATGAAGATCGCATGGTTTATGTGGTTGCCTCCTTACGTGATGTCTCGGAGCGCAAACTGGTAGAGAGTTCGTTACAATTGCGCGAACGAGCGATCGCGGCCAGTTCCAATGGGATAGTCATTACCGATGCCACAAAGCCCGAAAACCCGACGATTTACGTTAATCCCAGCTTTGAGAGAATTACTGGCTATAGTGCTGCGGAGGTCATTGGTCGTAACTGTCGATTTTTGCAAGGGGGCGATCGCCAACAGATCGGCATTTTAGATTTGCATCAAGCAATTCAAGAACAACGAGAATGCCATGCGGTTCTGCTGAATTATCGAAAAAATGGCACACCATTCTGGAACGATCTCTACATCGCCCCAGTATTTAACGATCGCGGCGAACTGACCAACTATATTGGCATTCAAACCGACATCACCGAGCAGGTGAAATCGACGCAAAGATTGCTCGAAAGTGAAGAACGCTTAAGAACTGTACTGACATCGATTAAGGAAGGAATTACCTTTAGCGATGATTCAGGTTATTTCTCAATCTTTAATGATGGAATGGAAAATTTGACTGGATATACTGCTGCTGAGGCAAATGCTAGCCATGATTTTACCAACTTCCTATATCCCGATCGCCAAGAACATGACAGGGCTTTACAACGATTACAGCATCTGCAAGAAACAGGACAGGTGATGACTGTCGAAACTCATATCCGTCACCGTGATGGCACATTCAAAGATGTTTTAGTTTCGACAAGACTCATGGCATACAAAGGTAAGCGTATGTATTTGAGTAGTTACTACGATATCACCGAGCGCAAAAAAGTTGAGACACAGCTACGCTATCAAAGCGAAAGGGAACGCTTATTAAATGCAATCCTCTTCAAAATTCAATGTGAATTAAATTTAGAGCAAATTCTGGCTATCACTGTTAAAGAGGCTCAGGCTCTATTACGTATCGATCGCGTGGTTGTTTATCAATTTCAAGAGAATGGAAGCGGTCAATTTGTCGTAGAAGCGGTGAATGATTCAGTATTATCGATTCTCGGACAAACGATTAATGATTCTAACTTTAATCAGGAATATATCCAGCAATATCAGAGTCAAGTTATCTCCAGTATTAATAATGTCGATAATGCCAATTTAAATCCCTCCTATAAAGAGCTTTTACAATGTTTTCAAGTAAAGGCAAATATTGTAGTGGCGATTTCCTTTGGCGGGATACTTTGGGGATTATTAATTGCCCATCAATGTTTTGCTCCCCGCGATTGGGAAGAGTTTGAAATCGATCTATTCAAACAGCTCGCTAACCATGTGGCGATCGCGATCCAGCAAGTCAAATTATTTGAGCGGGTGCAGGATCTCAATAAAAATCTAGAGCGCCAAGTAGCCGATCGCACTCAACAACTAGAGCAAAGTCTGAGCCAATTGGAAAGGGCTTTACTCAAAGAAAAAGAATTAAACGAACTCAAATCCCAATTTATTTCCAGAGCTTCCCATGAATTTCGTACACCCTTGGCGACGATCCAAACCGCCAGTGATTTATTACGAAATTATGGACATAAAATGTCTGAGGATAAAAAATTAGAACGCATTGATAAAATTCAGCGGGAAGTTAAAGGGATGACTAATCTGCTTGAAGAGGTGCTAATTATCGGCAAGACAGAATCTGGCAAGTTTGAATTACACCCAGAAGAAATTAATCTCGAAGATTTCTGTCAGGAGATAATCGAACAAGCTAAGTTAATTGGTAATGGGCGGCATCAAGTTAGATTTAATAACATTAACTTGCCATCAAAATTAACAATCGATCCTAAATTTTTAAGACAAATTATCGCGAATTTATTATCAAACGCGATTAAATATTCTCCTAATAATAGCGATATCAATTTTACAATTTCACAAACCAAGGAATATCCACCCAAACTTGTATTAGAGTTTCAAGATCGAGGGATTGGTATTCCTATTCCAGATCAAGCGAAGGTTTTTGAACATTTTTATCGCGCTCATAATGTTGGTATGATCGTGGGCACTGGCTTAGGAATGGCAATTATTAAGAATTCAGTTGATATACTTGGTGGCACAATTCAACTTAGCAGTGTTGAGAATGAAGGAACAACTGTAAAAGTCAAACTACCTATTTCCCTAAAGGAATAAGTAAAGGAATAAGTGAAATTATGACAACGATTCTAGTCATTGAGGATGTAGAAGCTTTAAGGGAAGAGATCATGGAGACTCTATCCTACGAAGGTTTTGATGTGTTAGGAGCCGAGAATGGAGTCGTGGGCGTGCAAATGGCAAAGACCTATGTGCCGAATTTGATTATTTGCGATATTGCCATGCCCGAACTAGATGGCTATGGTACACTCACCGCGCTGCGCCAAGAATCAAAAACATCTATGATTCCCTTCATCTTTTTGACCGCCATGACGGAAAAGACAGATATGCGTCAAGCGATGCAATTGGGGGCTGATGACTACTTAACTAAGCCCTTTACATCGGCGGATTTGCTGGGGGCGATCGCTTCGCGGTTACAGAAGTACAACTCTGTGAGAGAACATTACTACGATGAGATTAAAGCTGCTGGTGCAAGGTTTGAGTACCTATCTCACCATGATGGTTTGACCCAACTTCCCAATCGGATCCTATTCTATGAGTCCTTATCCCAAGCCATCCTCCATGCCAAAATTAATAATAAATCCTTAGCTGTCCTGTTTCTGGACATGGATAATTTCAATATCATTAACAATACGCTGGGGACTGATATTGGCGATCAATTATTTAAGGCGATCGCCGAACGTTTAAGGCGCTACACGGCTCCCTGTGACATGGTGGCAAGGATCCAAGGCGACGAGTTTGCCATGATCATTTCCGACATCGCAGATCAAAGCAGCATTAAGCAAGAGGCGCAAAAAATATTAGATCTACTAAGTCGTCCTTACAACTTGTATGGGCATGAGGTATTTATTACCAGCAGTATTGGAATTACGCTCTTCCCTGAAGATCATCAAGAGTTAGAAGGATTAATCAAAAATGCGGAATTGGCAATGTACTATGCCAAAAATCATAGTAGGAATAGTTATAAGCTCTATAGTCCCGATCTGAACGTTCAATCCTCAGAATATATGGCTTTAGCCAATAGCCTACATCGTGCGATGGATCGGAGTGAATTTCGCGTCTTTTATCAGCCCCTAATCGATCTTACATCAGGAAAAATTGTCGGAGCAGAGGCTTTAGCTCGATGGCAACATCCCGATTTAGGAATTATTATGCCCAATAAATTTATTCCTGTTGCCGAACAAACAGGGCTGATTCTCAGGTTAAGTGAAGTAGTCCTCTGCTCTGTTTGCGAACAAATGCGATCGTGGCGGGAGGCTGGGCTTAATTATGGATATGTGGCTGTCAATCTATCGGGGCAGCATTTTCGACCAGAAAACAATTTGATTGAAACCATCAGTAAAATCTTGCAGGAAACGGGAACGAAGCCAGAGCATTTAGAACTCGAACTGACCGAAAGCATTATCATGCAGAATGCTGAGCTGACCATTCAGGTGCTATCGCATTTGCAGGCGATGGGGGTCAAGGTCGCGATTGATGACTTTGGGACGGGCTATTCATCCTTAAGCTATCTCAAGCATTTTCCCGTCAATACACTCAAGATCGATCATTGCTTCATTCAAGATATCACCACCGATCGCCATGATGCGACGATTTCCCTTGCCATTATAGAGCTAGCCCATAGTTTGTCTTTGCAAGTAGTCGCGGAAGGAGTCGAAACCGCAGAACAGATTCAATTATTAAGGAAATATGGCTGCGATCGCATCCAAGGATATTTCTTTAGTCCCCCCTTGCCTGCGGCCGAATTTGAAAAAATGTTAATCGAAGGGAAATGCCTTTAGTATAGGCAAAGTGACGTAGCCCAATCACTTTACCTGCATATTGCCATAAACTTTTATTGATTACGTTAACCATTTTTAATGAGTAAATCTAAACGCGCTTTAATTACTGGCATTACGGGACAAGATGGCTCCTATTTATCAGAGCTATTATTAGCAAAAGGGTATGAGGTGCATGGAATCATACGGCGATCTTCCACGATTAATACCGATCGCTTAGATCACATGTATCAAGATCCCCATCTACCAGACACCAAGCTATTTTTGCACTATGGCGATCTGACAGATGGGACAGGTTTAGGACGGATTCTGGAATCAATTCGCCCCCATGAAGTATTTAATCTGGGCGCTCAGTCCCATGTGCGTGTAAGTTTTGACTCTCCAGAATATACCGTTGACACCGTCGGTATGGGAACCTTGCGCTTACTGGAGGCTCTTCGCGATTACCATCAACGCAACGATCGCGAGATCCGTTTTTATCAAGCTGGATCTTCAGAGATGTATGGGTTAGTTCAAGCCGTACCGCAAAATGAGGCTACCCCCTTCTATCCGCGCAGCCCCTATGCCTGCGCCAAGGTATATGCCCATTGGCAAACCGTGAATTACCGCGAGTCCTACGGCTTATTTGCTTGCAATGGCATTTTGTTTAACCATGAGTCGCCCCGTCGAGGTGAGACTTTTGTGACCCGCAAGATCACAAGGGCGATCGCTCGCATAGTGGCAGGTCAGCAAAAAAAACTGTATTTGGGAAATCTGGATTCTAAGCGAGATTGGGGCTACGCCAAGGACTATGTTGAGGCGATGTGGCTAATGTTGCAGCAAGAAAAACCTGATGATTACGTAATCTCCACAGGCGAAACCCATTCCGTACGGGAATTTCTGGAAGCAGCTTTTACCTATGTCAATCTCAAGTGGGAAGATTATGTAGAAATTGATCCGCGCTATTTTCGTCCCGCTGAAGTTGATTTGTTATTGGGCGATTCCAGTAAAGCGAAACGGCAGCTCAGTTGGGAGCCCAAAGTCACCTTTAAAGGCTTAGTGGAGTTAATGGTTGATGCCGATCTTGAGGTTTTGAATTTACCTAATCCTAAAGGTACGCATTCCCAAGATGTGGCGACATTGCGGAATGCTGGACAACCTTCAAATTGGTAAATTAAAAGCCCTACTCCCTAGGGCTTTTAATCTATTTGTACTTTAGTCAAAAAATTTTCATGCTAGAAAATCAATCAAACTTTCATTTGCAAGATCGATTCAAAAATCAAAAGATTTTAGTTACTGGTGGTGCTGGTTTTCTAGGTAAGCGGGTCATTGCCCAATTAATCGGCGCAGGAGCTAATCCAGATTTGATCACCGTACCGCGATCGCGCGAGCTTGATTTGCGATCGCTGGCTCACTGTGAAAAAGTAGTGCAGGATCAGGATTTGATCATTCATCTTGCGGCCCATGTCGGTGGTATCGGGCTAAACCGTGAAAAACCCGCCGAACTTTTTTATGACAATCTCATGATGGGCGTGCAGTTGATTCATGCGGCTTATCAAGCAATGGTGAAAAAATTTGTTTGTGTGGGCACAATTTGCGCCTATCCCAACCACACGCCTGTACCTTTTAAAGAGAGCGATCTCTGGAATGGCTATCCTGAATATACCAATGCGCCCTATGGCATAGCCAAAAAAGCCTTGCTGGTACAATTGCAATCCTATCGCCAGCAATATGGATTTAATGGCATTTACCTTTTACCCGTTAATCTCTATGGACCTGAAGATAATTTCGATCCTCGCAGTTCCCATGTAATCCCAGCCCTAATTCGGAAAGTTTATGAAGCTCAGCAAAGAGGCGATCGCCAGATTTTAGTATGGGGGGATGGCTCACCTACAAGGGAATTTATTTATTCTGACGATGCGGCGCGAGCGATCGTAATGGCTTCGGCAAATTATAACGATTCAGAACCTGTCAATATTGGTACGGGTTTAGAAATATCTATTAAGGATCTCATCCATCTAATTTGTGAATTAATGGGATATGAAGGGGAAATCCTTTGGGAAACTGATAAGCCCAATGGTCAGCCCCGCCGCTGTCTTGATGTCGAAAGAGCAAAAACAGCCTTTGGATTTAGCGCCGCTGTGAATTTTCAGGAAGGATTGCATAGGACGATCGCTTGGTATCGACAACAGGCTGCTTGAGCATTCTGTGGGGCGATCGCTAAGTCAACAAAAAAATTTTGATTTTATGGATTATAAGGCTTGCATATGTACCAAGCTTTGGTATGATTAGAATCCGCACAGCGAAACAAACAACTTTTACAAAGTCAATCAAACATTTTGTATTGGTTATTTTTGTACTGGTTATTGTGAAGCTAAGCGAGGAGAGATGGCCGAGTGGTTGAAGGCGCAGCACTGGAAATGCTGTTTAGGGGTAACTTTAACGAGGGTTCGAATCCCTCTCTCTCCGTCAAAAAATATCTAGTAGATAAAAGATTGGCGGCGCGGAGCGCCGCCAATCTTTTATCTACTAGATATCTCCTGTGTTGCTATAGTTATATCAATTCCCAAAAGTGTAGCTACACTTTTGGGAATTAAAAACCAAACCCAGTAAAGTTTTGAAAAACACAAAATGGCGTAGCCATTTTGTGTTTTGGTATCAAACCAATTCACGAAAGTGTGACAACACTTTTGGGAATTAAAAACCAAACCCAGCAAGGATTTTCAAATCATAAAATGGCTACGCCATTTTATGATTTGGTATTAGACGTAAAGAAATGTAAATATGGACTGGTTGATATGCTCTATACACCACCTTGGCATCTCAGCAATGGGTTGCTAATGACCCTTTATACGGCTTTGCGGGTAAGCCGAAAATGGGAAAATTTCACAATTGAAACAGAACCCATTTATCAAGAACATATTTTTACTGGGGCAAATGGCGTGCCGATCTTTGGAAAATATGCAATTCCTCAGAATGCGAAAGGAACGATTGTGGCGACCTATGGCATTACGGGGGATTTGGATAACCAATGGTTTCTCAAAATCTTAGGACGTAAGGCTTTAGATCGGGGGTATGCGGTGGTTTTGTTTGATTGGCGGGCTCATGGTAAAACCGCAGAGCTATCCCCAGCGCTAACCTCCGATGGGCTATACGAAGGCGAAGATTTTATTCGGATTGCCAGTATCGCCAAGCAATTAGGTTGTCCAGCCCCCTTTTGGCTCATGGGATATTCACTGGGAGGACAGTTGGCGTTGTGGGGGATTAAGGCTGGAGAGACGATCGCTGATTGGGGTAGTGACTTAGCCATCACATCTGCTGATATTGCAGGTGGGGCAGTAATTTGTCCTAGCGTTGACTCCAACCGATCGCTGACCTATTTAGTTAAGGATGAACTGGGGCGATTTTTGGAGAAGGCGATCGCTCGTGAACTCAAGAAACTCGGACGAGGTATGGCAAAAATGCATCCCGAGGCGATCGATCGCCATGCCGTCGAGAGAGCTAATAGCATTTGGGGATTTGATAATGAATTGACGATCGCCAAGTTAGGTTTTGCATCCGTTGAGGCTTATTACGATGCCAGTTGTCCCTTACATTTCATGCCACATCTGCAAAAGCCAACCTTAATTCTTTATGCCGAGGACGATCCGATGTTCGATCCTGCAATTATTCCTGAACTAGTAAAAATCGCTCAAGATAACCCCGCCATTAAACTAATGATTACCAAACATGGCGGTCATGTCGGTTATGTGAGTAGTAAAAAATGCCAAAATCAATATGGCGATCGCGATCGCTGGTGGGCATGGAATCGCGTCTTTGAATGGATTGGCTCGCTAGTTTGATTTGTTCTCGCTATCTCTTACATTGATATCATGGGTTAATTTTTTTAACTGCGAAAACACACGATAATTTTCTAAGTTTATATCTTGCTCATCCTGCTCAACATTATTCATTTTGATCAAGCTATAGTTGATATCCTCGTCAAAAATTGCCAAGGTAACATTGAGAATATCGAGGAAATTAATAAAAGTACGACATTCAGTTTCTTCATAGGAGCTATAAAACTTGATGAGTTCGGCTACATAGCTTTCTAAATAAAAGCGAATATTAGGATAAATTAGTACGGTTTTTAATAGCAGGATGACTAGATTAAGTAAATTATTACATTCTAAGGATAGCTGTAAAAATTCAGAGGGATGACGACGTTTATTTAACAATAAATACTGCAAAATACGATTGCAGGTAACATGTAATAAGCTAAGCGACATCTCTTCTTCGTGGCGATGTTCTTGAAAATGCATTAATCTTTGAATGACCGTCTGATTAATCACTTCGGAAACTTCTAAGTTATTTTGAATTATGCCTAGATAGCTAAGCAAGCTTTGTTTAAATTCTAAAAAATTTAAATTATAGACTTGGTTGTAGAAAGTTTTGGCGGCATTTTGATAGCTTTCATTACCCTGTTTGTTCAAAACTCTTTTAATTAAAATTAATACGCCATCGCCTAAGTTGGTTGGGTTTTGTCGCTGAGGATTGGCTCCTAGCTTAGAATCAAGGCGAGCCGTATACATTGCCAGATCAAATTTAAATTGCTTTTTGATTTTCCGCGCTAACGTTTCAGCATATTGACGCTGCTCTAAAGGTTTACTAGCATCAGCATATTCTGAAATTAGTAAATAGGAAGAAAAGCGCTCACTCCAATTATGATATTTGCGGTGAATGCCCGATCTACCTGATAGCGATCGCAGGGTATTATATTCACTAGATTGAAGAAATTGCTGTAGCCATTCCCTTAGTTTTTTTAACTTATAAATTTTCGTGGGAAGGACTATAGAATCCGCAGAGAAAAGATCTACCAATTGCTGACAAGCACTAATATTCCCATTGATAGCCCAGTTGTTATTGAGTATGTAGCAGCAACGTATAAGAGTATGTTTAAAATCACGCTCTCTATCATGAAATATAATTTCACCTAAGGCATAATAGGCATGAATATCATCAACTTCTTCATATTCAATAAATAATTTATTAAATTGGTTTAAAATTTCTTCAGTTTTAGATTGCTTGATAATTCTTAAGAAAAAATCATAAATATTCTTTTGAGCCTTATCGATACTACTGTCAGTTGTATCGGAAACCTGATCAATAAACCGATCGGACTGGTGTGGATTATAAAACTGTGCCATATCAGTGCATTCCTAAGCAACAGCAAAAAACTTAAAGATTGGATTTAACTAAATTTGTACTACTCGTACTATTTGATAAACTAGCTTTAGAAATGACTATTAAAGGAAACTTATTGTTTCTAATAGATAACAAATAGATAACAAATAGATAAAAAACAGGTAGCTAATAGATAAATAGGCATAATTAAATACTAGATTCAAAACCTGTAGCATCGATGCAACTTAAGTTTTAGGTTTTGGGATGTTATATTTAATTGCACCTAGCTAACTAGTCATTTTAATTGGGGCTAGAAAATAACTAAAAAATGAATTGCCAGAATAATTTAAGTATATTTTCTCTATTTAATGCAATATACTTAATTGCTTGACAGTCTTCATCATTAAGTTAGCAATAGTTTTTTAGCTTCTATTACAGATTCTATATCTAGATTTTAATTATGCTGAGGTAATTATATTTGAATTAATCCTTGAATTAATCGTTGAATTAATCATTGAATTAATCCTTCAAATACATTCAAATATATTATATAAGCTTTGTGAAGTACATTTATGGGATTAAATGCTTATTTTGAAAATCGTTTGCCAATAAATCTTATGAAGATAATCTATAGTTCATAGGAATTAAATAGGGTCTACTTTAAGCTTTTAAACATATCCTCATCAATATCCCATCAATATCCCAAGAATATATTTGCAGCGGTTTTCCTCGCCCTGAATTCCTATCCTCAAAGGTTTCTCACTATATTCTCATTATCCTTAATAAAATATGTCAAGAAGACTTGGTAACAATTTATGCTAAATTCAAGTCGTCTCAAATGTAAGTTAACAAACATTCATTTTTTGAGACTGAGTTTGGGCAATAGGCTATATAAGCTGTATAGGCGCTATGCCGAACCTAACGAAGTCTACTCCAAAAATTAAGATGCCAGCTTTTAAAGTTTTTGATAACGATATCGATTTTGAAACCCTTCAAGAATATCTCCGCTGTGAAGCGATCGCAATTGATACGGAAACCATGGGTTTGATTCCTCGGCGCGATCGCCTTTGCCTAATCCAGATCTGTAACGACGAGGAGACCGTGAGTTTGGTGAGAATTGCCAGAGGGTTGAAGGAAGCACCAAATCTAAAATATTTGTTTGAAGCTGCCGATGTGACCAAGGTTTTTCATTTTGCACGATTTGACGTTGCCATGCTGGAAGCCCATCTCAGCATCGCCACCCACCCTATTTTCTGTACCAAGATTGCTAGCAAATTAGCTAGAACCTATACCGATAAGCATGGCTTAAAGGAATTGGTGCGCGAACTGGAGAAAATTGAACTAGATAAATCATCTCAATCCTCAGATTGGGGGAACGTTCAAGCCCTGTCCGAATCGCAATTAGAATATGCTGCTAATGATGTGCGCTATCTACTATCTGTCTATCGCAAGCTCATCGATATGTTAATCCGTGAAAATCGTTACGATCTGGCGAAGGCATGTTTTGCCCATATTCCTACCCTCGTATATCTAGATTTGCTGGGCTATGCGGATGTTTTTGCCCACTAATTTTTATGAAATAAAAGCTGAGGCGCACTCTACGCGTGTGCCTCAGCTTTTATTTCGGGATTTTAAATATGCTGAGGTACTTATACCAATTCCCAAAAGTGTAGCCACACTTTTGGAAATTAAAACCCAAATCCAGTAAGGGTTTTATAGCTCCCACCAACTGTATCAGGACATAAAACCCCAAAGAGAGTTGCCGCGCTCCGCGCGGCAACTCTCTTTGGGGTTTTGATTTTGTCCTAACAAAACTGGCGGCAGCTATAAAATCACAAAATGGCGTAGCCATTTTGTGATTTGGTATTACAGTTTAGTTAGTCATCATATTGCGGCGGTAATTATTGTACTTTTGGTGACTGCGGTAGAAAATGAAAAAAGTAAAGAATAGTCCTGTCAAAAAAGATAACTAGTCGGCAAATGGCGATGACCTTTAAATTCAACGACCTTTGCGGACGATTCCATTATTACAATGCCAAAGCAAATCACCCAAGGATTTCGAGCCAGTTTCGTAGATGCGATCGCCGATCCTTTTTATGAATCAGAAGCTGATAGTATTCGATATTTTCCTGATGGTTTGCTCGTAGTCGAGCATGGTAAAGTGAAGGAATTAGGGGATTATAATGATTTGCGATCGCGGTACGCGGATCTCCCCATTACGCATTATCCCGATCACATAATTGTTTCAGGTTTTATCGATACCCATATTCATTTTCCTCAGATGGAGATGATTGCTTCCTATGGTCAGCAATTATTGGAATGGCTGAGTACCTACACCTTTCCCACGGAAGCAAAGTTTGCCGATCGCCACTATGCATCGGAAATTGCCGCGCTCTTTCTCAAGGAGCTATTGCGAAATGGAACTACCACTGCCTTAGTATTTACGTCCGTATTTCCCCAGTCAACCGAGGCATTTTTTGAGGAAGCACAACGGCTCAATTTGCGGATGATTGCGGGGAAAGTGATGATGGATCGTCATGCTCCTGATTTTTTAACCGATACCGCCGACTCCTCCTATCGCGAATCTAAACAGTTAATTGAGAAATGGCATAAGCGCGATCGCCTTCTCTATGCGGTCACCCCAAGATTTGCCATTACCTCCACCCCAGAACAGTTAACCAATGCAGGTAAATTGCTGACCGAATTTCCCGATGTGTATCTACATACCCATCTTTCAGAAAATGTGAAAGAAGTGGCGGCTGTGGCAGCAGTATTTCCCGATCATAAAGGCTATCTAGATGTGTACGATCGCGCAGGTTTAGTAGGCGAAAGATCGATCTTTGCCCATGGTGTCCAACTGACTGATCAGGAATTTGCCAGATTAGCCGAGGCAAATTCCGCGATCGCTTTTTGTCCGACTTCTAATTTGTTTTTGGGCAGTGGGCTTTTCAAATTAGAAAAGGCTAAGTCGCGAGAAAACCCCGTCAAAGTCGGGCTGGGTACTGATGTGGGGGCTGGTACGAGTTTTTCGATTTTACGCACTGCTTGCGCCGCCTATCAAGTTGCCCAGTTGCGATCGCAAAAGCTATCATCCTTTCAAGCTTTGTTTCTCGCGACCTTGGGTGGAGCTAGAGCTTTATGTCTGGAGGATAAATTGGGAAATTTTGAGATTGGGAAAGAAGCCGATTTTGTCGTACTCAATCCGCGCTCAACCCCGATTATGGAACTAAGAAACCAACGTTCCGATGCGGCTCTCCCTCCCACCTTAGCGGAAATATCCGATCAACTATTTGCCACGATCGTCATGGGTGACGATCGGGCGATCGCGGCCACCTACATCATGGGCGACTTAGCACACAAAGCTTAAAATTCGGCATTCTGGGGAAAACGGGGAAAGGGAATTACATCGCGAATATTGCCCATACCTGTGATGAATTGGACTAAGCGCTCGAAACCTAGACCAAACCCAGCGTGCGGCACGGTTCCATAACGACGTAAATCCAGATACCACCAATAGTCTTCAGGATTGAGCCCGACATTGCGAATTCTTGCTTCCAATACATCAAGACGCTCTTCACGCTGGGAGCCACCGATAATTTCCCCCACGCCAGGGGCGAGGATATCCATAGCTCGCACCGTTTGCCGATCGCTTGCCGTTCCCTCGTTCACCCGCATATAGAAGGCTTTAATGCCAAGGGGATAATCCATAACAATCACAGGCTTCTGAAAATGCTCTTCCGCTAGAAATCGTTCATGTTCCGATTGCAGATCTAATCCCCATTGGACTGGATACTCAAAGGTTTTACTGCAATTTTCCAGAATGGCGATCGCTTCCGTATAGGTAATGCGCTCAAACTTTTCATCGACGATCTTCCGCGCATTGACCATGACGCGATCGTTTACCCGTTCTTGGAAAAATTCCATATCTTCGGGACAGGTGGCTAACACATAGTTAAAAATATATTTGAGAAAATCTTCCGCCAGATCCGCATCTCCCTCTAGATCGCAAAAAGCCATCTCAGGTTCAATCATCCAAAATTCGGCAAGGTGGCGTGAGGTATTGGAGTTTTCTGCGCGGAACGTGGGACCAAAGGTATAGACATTAGAAAAGGCGGTCGCCATAATTTCCGCCTCTAGCTGTCCGCTGACGGTCAGAAAGGCGGGCTTACCAAAAAAGTCCTGCGAAAAATCAACGGGTTTTCCCGTTGCCGCCACCTTATTTAAATCCAAGGTGGTCACCCCAAACATTTCACCCGCCCCTTCACAGTCGCTAGCCGTAACGATGGGCGTATGTACCCACAAAAATCCCCGTTCTTGGAAAAATTGATGAATAGCAAAGGCACAGGCATTGCGGACGCGAAACACTGCGCCAAACATATTGGTACGGGGGCGTAAGTGGGCGATCGTACGGAGAAATTCGATCGAATGACGTTTTTTTTGTAAAGGATAGGTTTCGGGATCAGCCGTGCCAAAAACAGCGATCGCTGTTGCCTGCATTTCCACCCTCTGCCCCTTGCCCATCGACTCGACCAGAATCCCAGATACCTCAATGGATGTCCCCGTAGTTATTTGCTTGACTAGGGTTTCATAGCCATCGAGCTCTTGGGGTAAAACAATTTGTAAACCCTGAAGCGATGAGCCATCATTTAATTCTAAGAAGGCTATTCCCTTACCTTCTCGCTTTGTCCTTACCCAACCGCGTACAAGATACGAGTCGTTAACTTGACCCTTACGCAATAAGTCAACAATTCTTGCAGATGCCATATGCTAGAAATAATCGCTAGAAATAACTGTGAGTAGTCTGTAGAGCGATGAAATCAGCGATCGCATTGCTCATAGGCAGCTATCCTAACATTTTAAAGAATGACCTCGGCAGAAACCTTATACGCGCCCCTTCAGAAGAATCCCCAAAATACCTATACTAAAATACTTGTACCAAAATACTTGTACCAAAATACTTGGACTAAGATACTTACCGCCTCAGCAATTCAATTATTAAGCTTGTAAGTTTAACAGTTACAAATTTGAACAGTTACAAGATTTAACAGTTACAAGGCTTAACCGTTACAAAATTGATATGCAGAGCCGTCAAAATCCCCAATAAAACTAGAAATAAAAACAAAAAATAAAAACAAAAATAAAAACAAAAATCTAAATAAAGATTGAAACGATGTGTAAAAAGCTAAAAGGTAGGAACGCTCTAACTCTCATAGGCCATTTCACGGATTAAAGGCAAACGATGGCTGATATAGTTACTGAGATCGTTTTGTTGATGAGAATCAAGGGATGAGCGCTGCTGTACTTGATCGACTAACCAACTCATTAGTCCATCATCATCAAGATTTAGGAGCAAATTCGGCTGGGCTTGGCTAACTGAGTCCCAGAAGAGGCGTATGATAGCAGGTGTCATGTCTGTTTTCCGTAACCTTAATATTGTTCTAACATTTTATAGGTTAGTACATTTGCTACTTATTTATGTTAAGAATCACACAAAATGAAATAAAAGACACCTCCCTCAAGATTGATTGCTAAACGATCGCTAGTTTCTTCTCCATCGCATTCCCAGACAGAGGTATTTTTTATGGCTAGACAGGTAGAAATTTGGAATAATCGTGCTGAGATTGCATCGAGAGCCTTGTTGTTATGTCAACTTGCTTACAATGAGGCGATCGCTAAAAATGGCAGATTTACGATTGTTGCCGCTGGAGGCAGTACTCCTCGCGTCCTCTACGAGCTATTGGCGACGAAGGAATGGGAATGGTCAAAAGTCCATGTCTTTTGGGGAGATGAGCGCTATGTACCCGTCAGCGATCCCCAGAGTAATGAAGGCATGACCCGTAAGGCATGGTTGGATCTGGTCGCCATTCCTGCATCTAATATTCATGCGATCCCCACCGATCCCACCGATCCCGCGATCGCCGCTAATCAATACGAGCAGCATATTCAAGAATTTTTTGGGGTTGCATCAGGGGAAATTCCTCAGTTCGATCTAATTCTATTGGGCATGGGGGATGACGGACATACAGCTTCTTTATTTCCCCACACTAAGGCGCTTAAAGTTAGCGATCGCCTTGTAACTGTCGGCGAAAAAGATGGACAGCCAAGAATTACCATGACTGCGCCCCTGATCAATCAAGCTAAAGAAATTGTTTTTATGGTTGATGGAGCAGCCAAGGCAAAGGCTTTAACGGCGGTGTTAGCGCCCAAAGGTGATGTAAATCTCTATCCTTCCAGATTGATTACGGGAAATACGATTTGGCTATGCGATCGCACCGCTAAGGTATAGTACCAATTCACAAAATGGCTACGCCATTTTGTGAATTGGTATCATAGCTGCCACCAACTGTATCAGGACATAAAACCCCAAAGAGAGTTGCCGCGCGAAGCGCGGCAACTCTCTTTGGGGTTTTGATTTTTTCCTAACAAAACTGGCGGCAGCTATAGGACATAAACCAAAGCTGAGTGGCGGCGCTCTGCGCCGCCACTCAGCTTTTGGGGTGTCCCTAAAGGGTTTTGAAGTTAAGAAATGGCTACGCCATTTCTTAACTTGGTATTAGAAGGAAAAAGTAGTTCTGATCGTACCGATAAATAGATTGCCATTATCGGAAACTTGATTAGGGTTAAGGATCCAGATAAATCCTGGGGTTATGGACAGATTGTTAGTGACTTGATATTTGTAAAAAGCCTCAAGATGCCAGACTTCACTATTAGACAGAGGCAAGGAATTACCCGCATAGGTTCTTATACCTCTAAGGGTTGGTTCCACACCCGCCACAATTCCTAATAAATTCCCTTCTTTCCCAAGATTGGGGAAAGCGAAAGAAATCGCATAGTTCCAAATATCGGCATCTCCTAAGCTAAATAATCTTGCTGAGGTATAGCCAGCCCAGCCACCGACCACAAAATTGGGACTGAAGCGATAGGAAATCTGTGCGCCGTAGGAATTGCTCGAAACGGGAGTACTAGGAATGGTACTAGTCGCATCGGTGGGGATCAATCTTGCCCCTGCGATTAAATTTCCTAAAAAGCTGCCTGTAGCCTGACCCGCACCACCATAGCGAAATCCTGACTGACCCGCACTTGTGCCATTGTAGGCAAGCACATAGGTAAGTCCCGCTTTAAATTGCTCGGATGGCTGGAATACTAACTGTGCGAGAGCGGAATAATTGCCTCCCGTTAATCCACTCCCCGTTGTGCCCGTGGGTAAATTAGCAGTATTTGCCAAATACCCAAGATCGAGTTTGAAAGCGTCGCTGATTTTGTAATTTAGTCCAATTCCCGCGCCATTACCATTGATGCCATAGATGGAATTGCGTTCGCCAAATCGAGACAAAGCACCATTTCCCCCGCCTTGGGCATCGAGATAGGGATTGATCGTATCCGCATAGTAAAAATGATTGCCGCCATTGGCAAATACGGTGACCCTCATGCGATCGCCTAGGGAAAAGCTGTAGTCTAAAGCTTCGAGGAAAATGGAATTGTTATTAGTAGCTAAGGTCGAGTCATCAAAGCCCAAGCGTCCATCATTACTAGCCAAGAGACTTGCAGGCGCAACGGCATTAGAAGTGGTTAATAAAGGTTGAGCATTTCCCATCTGCAACCTCGTGCGCAAGCGATCGCTCCCTGTAAAACTTGTCAAAAAGTTCAAACGGACGCGGTTTTGAAAAACGATATTTTGCTTAGCAGGCGCAGTGCCTCCGAAGGGGCTAGCGATCGAGTCCCGTCCCGTAGAAACGCCGCTTACCGCCAAGATAGCCTCGCCCGAAAGCTTGGTAGTAGTGGAAAATTGTTGGGCTTCGAGTTTAGTGGTTTTCGCCTCTAAGCTATCAACTCGACCCCGCAGAGTAGCTAGTTCGGCAGCAAATTCCTCTTGCAGCTTTTGAAGGGTTGCTAAGTCCTGTTTGCTAACTTTATCAGCTAATCCTGCGGCAATAATTTCATTGATTTTGTCCAAGCAAGCGTTGAGCCCAGCCGCAAACTCGTAGCGACTGAGGGCTTGCTTTCCGCGAAAGCTGCGATCGCTATAGCCAGCAATACAGCCATAGCGCTCCACTAGGGATTGTAAAGCCGTGAAAGCCCAGTCCGTAGGACGTACATCGCTTAACTGCGATATCGCATTAACTTGAGCGAGCTCATTACTCTGGAGTTCTTGAGATTTTACGAGAGAGTCATTTTGCATGGTATCGAGTAGCTGCTGTGCATCTTTGCTCTCTGCCATAACAGGCATTGCGATCGCTAGACTCAATACCGAAACACCGCAAACCTTGAGCCAAAAATTATTAAGCAACATTTTTGATTGAAGTCCCTAAACCTAAACTGATAAATACTGAAAATAGAAAATAAGTACCTCAGCATAATTAAAATACAGATCTAAAACCTGCGGTGCACGCTGCGCGTGCGCCGCAGGTTTTAGGGTTTTATATTTAATTAAGCCCACGTACTTACTGAAAATAGAAAATACTGAAAATAATTTTACAATCAAAATTATGTCAAAACTAGATCCACAGCAATACGAGCGTTTACGGCGCGAAGCCAAATCTCCTTACCGAGGTCTCCGTATATTTATTTATGCCGCCTTTGCTGGTTCAGGGTTTATTGGTGCGGTTGTTTTTTTGGCAAGATTAATTGCAGGAAAGGGAGAACTAGAAGCAAATTTGGGCAGCTTTGCCTTGCAAATTGGGGTACTAGCCTTGATGGTATGGCTTTATCGCATCGATCGAAGTAAGTAGTTCAGCATAATTAAAAAAAACTAGAAG